>NZ_CEVCIF010000009.1:0-74049 GCF_982245605.1 Coprobacter fastidiosus
AATACTTTGTGTATGAATTAGTTGGCTAATTTTATACTATTTACTGAATGTTCCGTGATTTGTTCCGATATGATTTTATGTATTGATGTTGTTACGGGATTGATTGGTGATAGGTAGTGTGACGTGTTTTTTATTCATTGATTTCGGTCCATTTTAAAATGGCTTTTACTGGATAATGGTCAGAATATTTCACTTTATCGATATGTGTAGAAAGGGGTTGTAGTCCTTTTCCGTAAAGAATATGATCTATTCTGAACCAGAAGCCGTTGGCATGATAGGTAATTCCCGGCCCTAATCCGGTAGAAACGTACGAATCTTTTAGTTTCCCTCTGATTTTTCGATACGCATAAGATTGCGGGGTATCATTGAAGTCGCCGCATACAATGATGTTTGAGTCGGTTTTATGGATGATTCGTGCTATACTGTCGGCTTGTAGTGCCCGTTTGCGAAAAGCTGCCCCCATTTTTGTCATCAAGCGATCTTTAAATTCCGGAAACAGTTCTGTATCATCTATATGTTTCATCATATATGCGTAAAGCTCCCGGTCATTCGAAGTGAATTTGTTAGACTCCAGGTGATTATTTATCAAAGTCAAGATGCGTCCGTTAATTTTTATTTTATAAATGCATGATCCGTTGTAAGAACTGTCATATTTTATGTCTGTTATTTCTTGGAAAGGATATTTCGAGTAACAGGCAATTCCGGATTGTGAATAAGGCGTCTTATTTCCGGGTGTAAAATGTTTATATGGGTATTCCGAGAGGGCAGAATTAATTTGGTCTAAAGAAATCTGATTTTTGGAATTACCGAATGAGAATTCTTGCATGCAAATAATGTCGGCTTTTGTGTTCTGTATATAAGAGATAATCGAATTGGGAGAATCATCTGTATGTGGCGTATAGTTGTCGAAGTTATGTACGTTGTATGTCAATAATGTCAGTTTTTCCCCCTCTGTAACAGCTGCGTCCGATTCGATATGTATAGGGATATAATTCCATAGACTGTTCCAGCAGGCGATTAAAGCGATGATGGAGATTAAGGCGGAATGATGTCTTTGGATAGTCCAGAATAAAATAAATATAATGTTTGCTACCAATAATACGGGAAACGCCAATCCTAAATAAGAGGCGAAAATCATTTTATCCGGAGGAATAATATATGCATAGGCCGAAGCGACTAATGCTATGGCAAACAAAAAATTGATAAAAGATCCTACAGTCAAATAAGTAGCACGTAACCAGCCCATTCTGAACGTTTTATTTTTTGCTTGCATCGAATAGTTTTTTCTTTTCTTCGGTTGTCAGAGCACTGTATCCCGAACGTTTTATTTTATCGAGGATAGCATCGATATCTTCTGTCTCTTTTTGCTTACGGGTACGGTATTCCATATCGCTTTCGGGACGCCTGTATTTTATTTTAATTTTCGGACGGGGCTTAAACAGGACAACGATTTTGTCGATTAATGTATTAATGAATCTTGTTATGTCTTTTCCTTGTTTCCATCGATATGCGAAAATAAATCCGAGCATAGCTCCTCCGAGGTGAGCGATGTGTCCTCCTGCATTTTGGGATGTAATGCTGATCGCATCTAATAATACGGTAATTAATGCGATGTATTTCAATGAAACTGCTCCGAAAAAAAGCAATGATATTTTGAAGTCGGGAGCATAAACGGCTGTTGCAATGACAATGGCCAGAACTGCAGCCGAAGAACCCAATAAGACTCCATAAGTAGAAGAGAACCATGGAATCAGATTATATGCCAGCAGATATAGCCCTGCTCCGGAGAGTCCTCCCAATATGTAAAGTCCTCCCATTTGTTTTTCACTGAAGAAGTGCAGAAATAGCTGTCCGAACCAATATAGCCAAAGCATATTGAATAGGATGTGCAGCAAGTCGTATTGCAGAAACATGTAAGACACGAGCGTCCACGGACGCCATGCCAATATTGATAGGTTTGACGGAAGCTGTAAATAAGATAGCAGCGGATTTATATCTGTACCGGACAACGTTAAAACAACCCCTGTAAGGCGTACGATCAAAAATACTGCTATATTTATGAATATTAATTTTATAAGAAGTGATCCGGTATGATACTTTATTGCCAGATCTTTAAAAATATTGCCCATTTCCAATACCTTTTTTACGCCAATATTTTATAACAATATATCCGAATAACATTCCTCCAAGGTGGGCGAAGTGGGCAATATTGTCTCCGCTGAAATTGCTGATTCCGAAGAATAGTTCCACTGCACCGTAAAAGATGACAAAATATTTTGCCTTTATCGGAATAGGAATGAACATGATATATAGAGGGAGATTGGGAAATAACATTCCGAATGCCAGAAGAATTCCGAATACCGCACCCGAAGCTCCGATAGTGATTATTCCGTTTAGTATCATTCGGGTTTGTTCCCAGCCATAAGCAGAAACGGCCTGTGCAATTTCATTGTGCAGGCTGATGTACCATGTAAGTTCCTGTACGAGACCCGCTCCGAATCCTGTAATCATGTAGTAGGTGAGGAAACGTTTGCTACCCCATACCATTTCAAGAGTACGTCCGAACATGAATACCGAGAACATGTTGAAAAATACATGTCCTATCGATCCCGGATCGTGCATAAACATGTAAGTAACTAATTGCACGGCATTAAAATCTTTTGCTGTGAGATAATGTAGCCCTAAATATTCGACCAAGTTAATCCCGAATTTAGGCAAAACGATTGTTGCCAACCAAACCAAAAAGTTTATGATAATAAGGTTCTTAGTTACCGGAGGAAGTGCGCTGAAAAAATTTTGTCGTCCTTGAAACATAGAATTTTTTTATAATCGATTTTACTTGTAAGCTGCAAAAATAGAGATTATTTCCTGTTTTTTGTGTCCTAAAAGCTCCTGATTATATTTTTAATCGGATTATTTTACTTTTTTTATTTCTATTCTTTGTTATTTTGTTTTTAAATAATATATTTGCGTGACTATCAAACGGCTTTTGTCGTATAGTAAACCTATTAAAATACAGCTTTATGAACAAATCAGAATTAATTAACGCTATTGCTGAAGAAGCAGGCTTGGCTAAGACCGATGCGAAGAAAGCATTGGAAGCATTTATTTCTACAGTATCTAACGAATTGGCTAAAGGCGAAAAGATCGCTCTTATTGGATTCGGAACGTTCTCAATCAATGAAAAAGGTGAAAGAACAGGTATCAATCCTGCTACAAAACAGCAAATTACTATTCCTGCCAAGAAAGTGGTTAAGTTTAAAGCCGGTGCTGAATTGGCAGATAAAGTAAAATAATATTTTACTTCGAACTTAAAAAAAGAAGGGACTATCCGAAAATAAGGATTGTCCCTTTTTTGTGTTTTATCGTATGCCTGTTCATCGCAATAAAAGCATAGAATACGGTTTAAATTTTGTCTGATTCCTTGTTCAAAGGATATTGCTTCGAATGTTTTTGTGTGGTAAAATCATTAAGCATCCTATTTAAAGTATTATCTTTGTACCCGTTAAAGAATTCGATAGAAAAAAACGGATATAAATATGAAGATTGAGAATAAGATTGCCGAAGCTGTCATTTCTGCGCTGAAGGCTTTGTACGGGATCGAGCCGGAAATGTCGGCGATACAATTACAAAAAACGAAGAAAGAATTTGAAGGGCATTTGACTCTTGTCGTTTTTCCGTTTTTAAAGGCTTCTCATAAAAATCCTGAAGCGACTGCTACGGAAATCGGTGAATATCTGATTAAAAACGAACCGGCTGTCGCATCATTTAATGTGATTAAAGGGTTCTTGAACTTGGTGATTGATTCTACATGCTGGATAGAACAATTGAATGAAATAGCTTCTGATGCCCGGTATGGAATAAAAGAGCCGGAGCGGGACGCTCAATTGGTAATGATAGAATATTCTTCTCCTAATACAAATAAACCGTTACATTTGGGGCATGTACGTAATAATTTATTGGGTTACAGCATTTCTGAAATCTTGAAGGCAAACGGAAATAAAGTCGTGAAGACCAATATCGTAAATGATCGGGGGATTCATATTTGTAAATCGATGCTTGCCTGGGAAAAGTGGGGAAACGGTGTCACTCCCGAATCTTCCGGTAAAAAAGGAGATCATTTGATCGGAGATTTTTATGTGCTTTTTGATAAGCATTATAAGCAGGAAGTTGCCGAATTACAGGAAAAAGGAATGACGAAAGAAGAGGCTGAGGCTTCTTCCCCGCTTATGGCAGAAGCTCGGGAAATGCTTCGTAAGTGGGAAGCCGGAGATGAGCAGGTGCGTTCGGTATGGCGTATGATGAATGATTGGGTATATGCCGGATTTGATGAGACTTATCGGAAGATGGGCGTGGATTTTGATAAAATCTATTATGAATCGCAAACTTATCTGGAGGGAAAGGAAAAAGTTCTTGAAGGTTTGGAGAAAGGAATTATGTATCGGAAAGAGGATGGTTCGGTATGGGCTGATCTGACGGCTGAAGGACTTGATCATAAATTGCTTTTACGTGCCGACGGAACTTCTGTTTATATGACTCAGGATATAGGTACGGCCAAGCTCCGTTTTCAGGATTATCCCATCGATAAAATGGTATATGTTGTGGGGAATGAGCAGAATTATCATTTTCAGGTACTTTCTATTCTATTGGATAAGCTCGGTTTTAGCTGGGGTAAAGATCTTGTCCATTTTTCTTATGGAATGGTCGAATTGCCTGAAGGTAAGATGAAGTCGCGTGAAGGTACGGTCGTCGATGCCGATGATCTGATTGAAGAGATGGTGAATACAGCACGTGAGACTTCTTCAGAATTGGGTAAATTGGATGACTGTACGCCGGAGGAAGCAGATGCTATTTCGAATATGGTGGGTCTTGGAGCTCTTAAATATTTTATTTTGAAAGTCGATCCCCGTAAAAATATGACGTTTAATCCGAAAGAGTCTATCGACTTTAACGGAAATACAGGGCCGTTTATTCAATATACACATGCTCGTATATGTTCGGTACTGCGTAAGGCTGCCGAGTCGGGTATCGTTTTGCCGGAGACTGCAAATGAGAAAGTCGTCCTTTCTGATAAAGAAATATCCTTAATTCAGAATTTATCGGAATTTCCGGCTGTCGTTTCAGAGGCTGGCAGTCAGTTCAGCCCGGCTATTATAGCTAATTATATTTATGATCTCGTAAAAGAGTATAACCAATTCTATCATGATTTCTCAATCTTACGGGAAGAGAATACCGAGATTCGAGATTTCCGGCTTATTCTTTCCAGAAATGTAGCTAAAGTTATAAAAACCGGCATGAGTTTGTTAGGAATAAATGTTCCTGATCGTATGTAGAGAAATGAAGAAATAGAAGTGCCCCCTAAAAGTTTGACAAAAAGCTTTTAGGGGGCATTTCATATTGGTACGAACCGGTTCGGTTTATTTTTGAGGGTCTTGCTCACCTGTATTCGAGACTGTCATTCTATATTCCTTTGGGGTTGCGTGATATAGTTTTGCAAATTCCCGATAAAAATGAGCTTTATTTTTGAATCCGCAATCGGCCATGATTTCTTGTACGGTTTTGGATGTAGTTCTCAGCCGTTTCTCAGCTTCCTGCAAGCGAAAGCTACGTATAAAGTCAGCAGGAGTCTTATCTGTCAGTTTTTTTATCTTGCGGTATAGTTGCACTCTGCTTATTGCCAGATCTTGAGATAAAGAGTCTTGATTATAGGTCTCATTATCTAAATTTTGTGATAGATATTCGAAGGCCTTGTTCATGAATTCTTTATCTTGTTTGTCTATTAATTTCCCGTTGAATTGTTCGGCGTATGCAAGAGGAGATTCCATATAGTGTTTTACTATTTCTTTATTTCCGAGCATACGTTCTACTGCAGCTTGCAGATGAGCAGGATGAAAAGGCTTTCCTAAATACATGTCTGCTCCGTATTCAAGTCCCTGAATCTGACTTTCGACCGACATTTTGGATGATAATAGTATGACCGGGATGTGTTTGGTTGTAATGTCGTTTTTTATTTTTTGTAAAAATGTGAGTCCGTCCATAACCGGCATTAAAACGTCGCAAATAATGAGATCGGGCAGAAACTTGTTTATCTTGTCTAAAGCATCTTGTCCGTTTTCGGCTTCTATTACGGAATATGAATTTAGAGTTTCGATAATAAATTGCCTTATTTCTTCTTGGTCATCGATAACGAGGATGTTTTTTGTTTTCTTTTCAGATACATCGGAAGAAATCGAATATTGTTGTTGATGACTTTTTTCCTGAGTTTTTTTATCGACTTTATTGTCGGGCGAAATTGTTACGGTGAAAGTCGTATATTCATTTATTTTGCTATCTACGACGATATTTCCGTTCAGAAGCTTGACCAAATCTTGACACATGGCTAAGCCTATGCCATTACGGGTGTATATTCCCTTAGATAATTGATTCTCGAAATTATCGAGAACTTTGAACCTATTAAATATCAGAGGAATATGCTGGGCGTCTATTCCTGTACCGCTGTTGGTGCAAGAAAAACAGAGTTCATTCTTGGCGTTAACGAACAGTTTGATTTCTATTTTTCCGTTTTTTGGAGTATATTTAAATGCATTGGACATAAGATTGAAAATAACTTTCTCTAAAGCATCTCTGTCAACGATCCATGCCGGAATATCGGGACGAATGTCTAATTGGATGTTTATCCTTTTCTGGTCGGCGATATCAAGGAAATTGTCCAAAGTATATTTAATCAGTTCAGGAATATCTATCGGTTCGAAATGCAGAGTTAAATGTCCGGTTTCTGCTTTACGGAATTCCATTAGTTGTTGTATCTGATTTCGCATTCGTTCTGCATTCTTTTTGATTACGCTTAGGTAGTTCCGGTTCTTTTCACTTAGATCGGGAGTACTCATCATTTTTTCGCAAGGACCGTAAATTAGGGTTATAGAGTTCGAAAATTCATGAGCGATATTGGTGAAGAAACGAAGTTTTGCCTGATGAATTTCTTCTTTTTTTTGTGTTTCCAGTTTCTCCAATTCAAGATTGTGTTGCATTTTCAATCGATATTTCTGAAATCGGAAAATGAAATATGCCAATAATAGGATAAGAATCAGATAAACTGTATATGCATATCCGGATTTGTACCATGGCGGTGTAATTTTGAACGGAAATGAGAAGCAGTCCCTGTTCCACTGATTATCGCTATTTGTATAAGCAACGTTCAATTTGTAGTTTCCGGGAGATAGATTTGACAGGATGATGTTCCGGTTATTGCCAATATAGATCCAATTTGCCGGTTTCTCTCCATCTCGGGTTACTTTATAAGCCATCTCGCATTTGCTGTTCGTTATATAGTCTAAGATAGAAAAATGAAAACTCAGTGAATTTTGTTTATAACTGATAGGATGATCATTCTTTAAATTAAGTGGTTGATCGATATTGTCTATTTTAAATGAATTTAAATATAGTGGCGGATTATAATTGCTCATTCCGATTTGGTCGGGGTGAAATACACTGAACCCGTTTACTCCTCCGAAATAGAGTTCTTGTCCTTCCGAAAATGAAAGGTATGCTCCGTCGGAGAATTCGTTATCCTGTAACCCTTCGTTATAAAAATAGTGTACGAATTGTTCTTGTTCGGGATTCATTCTGGAAATGCCTTTGTTCGTACTGATCCATATATGATGGGTGCGGTCTTCTAAAATTCCGTGTATGTTACTATTTGCCAGTCCTTCTTTTTCTGTATATCGTTTGATCCGAACTTTTCCGTTTTCTTCCGTTAACAGGTTTAAACCGGCAGTCGTTCCCGCCCAAATTCTTTTTTTATTGTCTATATATAAGCATATTACGTCATTGCTGCTTATTGTGTTTATATCTGATTTATCGTTTTTATACGCAGTAAAATATTCCCTTTTTATGTTCATGCGATTTATCCCGCCTCCCCGCGTTGCAATCCAGAGGATAGAATCTCCCTCTATTGCGAGTGAGTATATGACGTTATTATTGATGCTGTTGTTGCTTTGAGAGTTATATTTATAGTGTTTGTAATTTTTTATCTCGTATTCTCCTTTTGGGGTGCGGAAAATCGTCATTTTGAACAGTCCGTTACCGCTTGTCCCTACCCATAAAGTTGAATCATCGGCTTGCAGTAATGCGTAAACGGAGCAAATTTGCCGTATATTGAATATTCTGTTCGATTTCAGACTTTTTATTTTTTTCTCTTGAAAAGAATAGTAATTTAAACCTTTATTGTCCGTTCCTATCCAGAAATCTTGATTCGGACCTTGCGCTAAGGAGAATACCGAGTTGTTTATGAGACCGTCGTCTGTTGTAAATTTACGGGCTTGTTGTAAAGTAGCCCCTAAATACGTAATGGAGATGACACCTCCGCCTTTCGTTCCTATCCAAAGTTTGTTTTCTGCATCTTTGTATATTGCCCTGACTGCGTAATTTCCGAGTTCGGGAATATTATTGCTTGTAAAAGTGTTGAAATAGTTTTGTGGGGGAAGAATACGGTAAATGCCTTGTGAATCAGTACCTACCCATAATATATCTTGTGTACCGGAATAGACTGATAAAACCGGAATACCACTTAATAGGATCGATTCTGTCTTGGTGTGTTTGTTATATTGAATTAATCCGGTATTTGTTGCAAACAGTATATTGCCCTCGTTTTCAAGGACTTCGTTCAATTCTCCATAAGGTTTTGATCCCCAATCAGAGAATTTTTCGGTTTGTATTGAGTAGTATCCTAATGTGTAATTTTCGTATTGAAACCATATTTTTTCTTTTTTGTCGTAGCAAAGATGCAAAAAGTCTGCAGGAGGAGTTATTTTTTGTTTCTCGGTAATTTTATCGGATTTGATTTTCAGACGGAAGATTTCATTTTTGTCATTTACAATCCATAGATTGTCTGAAGAATCGAAAAAAAGTTGTATTATATTGTTTTTGTCGATCTCGGGGATTGGGAACGGTTCAAAGTCTTCTGATTTCGTGTTGAATTTATATATACCGGACTTGTAAGAAGCGGCTAATATCAATCCTTCTGAATTGCGAGTTGCGAGAAAAGAGTGTTCTCTAAATGTCTCTTTATCTTTATATCCCAAATAATAAGGTTGGAATTTTTTTGTGGCGATGTTAAATCTGTTTATTCCGTAATCTGTCGTTATCCAAAGAATGTTTTTATTTTCTTCAAAAATTTGGCGTATTACAGGGTTTGTTATACTTGAAGAATCTTGACGGTTAGAACGATAATTTTCGAATTCAGCGCCGTTATATACATTTAGTCCATCCCATGTTCCTACCCAGATGAGTCCGTTTGAATCTTGAAAGATCGTTGTTATGGAACTGTTGGACAGGCCGTCGTTATTGCTTAGGCGAAGTATTCGAGATTCGTTTGCATATAGAATTTGTGTAAAGAAAACGATATATGCGATATTGAGTATTTTACGAAGCATGGGAATGTGATGTTATTTTGACGTTGTTGAATAAGAACATTTATATTGATTCATGTATAATATGCTTATGTAAAAGAACTTATAAGATTATATCTTAATAACGAAATGAAAGTAATAATATTCTCGGAGAATAGACGTGATAAAAAATCTTTTTTGTGTTTTCATGGCTTTATTTTAGATTTTATATATCCAGTATTTTGTGTTTTTTGAGACTGATTGTATCGATGAATTGCCGTATCGGTTTACCTGTTTTATTTGAAATGCAATTTCAGCTTTTTAGTGGAGACGAGAGTATCTTATTGTTTCAAAAAAGTATACAAACGTGACATATTTAAGAAAAAATCTATGTAGATACCTTTTTGAAATAATAAGATACCGGTAACGAGATACACCCATTTACATTTGCTTGTGAGTTCAGGTCGTTTGATAAGCCTGAAAAACACGAACGATGAAAATTTCATCACACTAAATATAATAAATTATGGATATAGCAAAGAGAAATCCTCAGAATCCGATTATGCGACCTAGCGATCTGAAGCCGGGAATTGAAGGTATGGAAATAGTATGTTTGTTGAATCCCGGGGTTTTCCGATATAATAATAAGATATGGCTGTTGCTTCGTGTTGCAGAGCGTCCTAAGCAAATCGAGAATAAAATCAGTTTCCCGATTTATAATAAAGACGGGAAAATAGAGATTCTCTCATTCGATAAGAATGATCCGTCTCTTGATGCTTCTGACCCGAGAGTAATCGGTTATCAGGGAAAGAATTATCTGACGACTCTCTCTTATCTTCGGTTTGTATGTAGTGAAGACGGAGTTCATTTTCATGAAGATCCTTCGTTCCCGCCTCTTTTCGGACGTGGCGACCTGGAAGCATTCGGAATCGAAGACTGTCGTGTTGCTACCATGGAAGATGGCTTCTTCTTGACTTTTACCGAAGTTTCTTCTGTTGCTGTCGGAGTCGGGTTGATCGAAACAAAAGATTTTAATAATTACATTCATCATGGTATGATTTTCCCTCCGCATAATAAAGATTGTGCTTTGTTCGAGGAAAAAATTAATGGAAAGTATTATGCTTTTCATCGTCCGAGTAGTCCGGAATTAGGAGGGAATTATATTTGGCTGGCCGAATCTCCGGACAGAAAACATTGGGGAAACCATAAATGTGTCGCTACCACACGTGAAGGGAAATGGGATTCTGCACGTGTAGGAGCCGGTGCTCCTCCTATCCGTACAGAAAGAGGTTGGCTCGAGATCTATCACGGTGCAACACATGACCATCGCTATTGTCTGGGAGCATTGCTTCTCGATCTGAATGATCCTTCAAAAGTCATTTCCCGTAGTGAAGAACCTATTATGGAACCTATTGCAGATTATGAACAAACCGGTTTTTTCGGGAATGTCGTTTTTACGAACGGACATTATGTTGATGGTGATACGGTTCATCTTTACTATGGAGCGAGTGATGAGGTAATTTGTGCTGCGACTTTGTCTGTAAAAGAAATATTGAATACTTTGAAATAAGAAGGATATTATGTTCGGAAAACTGACAAAAGAATACGAGGTATTCAAATCCGTACCTCATAATATGCAGGTCCTTCTCGGCACGAACATGCTTTATGCTCTTGTTCTGCCGATTGTAGAAATCTTTGTGGGTGCCTATATTATGAGGAATACTAATAGTCCGGCATACGTAGCTCTTTATCAATTGGCTATGTATGTGGGTATTGTATGTACATCGGTCGTAAACGGATTTTTGCTTAAGCATTTTAAGGTGAATATTTTGTATTGTATAGGCATACTGCTTAGCGGTATATCTATGGTGGGGATGATGGCGATTCATAGTTTGGGAATAACAGAATTGTCTGTAGCAGGATTTGTTATGGGGGCAGCTTCGGGATTTTTTTGGACAAATCGTTATCTGTTAGCTCTTAACTCGACTAAGGATGATAATCGGAATTATTTTTTCGGACTTGAGTCTTTTGCTTTTACAATCGCATCTATTATTGTCCCGTTAGGGGTAGGGGCACTTATAGCCGGTCTTTCAGGCCGTCATTTATTGGGAATCGACATCGATATAAATCTTTCTTATCGGATTGTGACCTTTTTGGCTATGGGTATTACAGTGATTGCTTGTTTTGTCTTATCTCGAGGGAACTTTGAAAATCCGACCCAGAAAACGTTTCTCTATTTCCGTTTTCATCCGCTATGGTACAAACTACTCTCTTGGGCAGCTTTGAAAGGCCTTGTTCAGGGATTTTTGGTAACAGCACCGGCCATTTTAGTGTTAAAACTTGTTGGAGAGGAAGGCTCTTTAGGTTTGATTCAGAGTATTAGCGGCGGTATTACTGCTATACTTGTTTATGTATTGGGCCGGGTTACAAAACCTAAGCACCGGAATATCGTATTCGGTACGGGATTGTTTATCTTTTTGATCGGTACGCTTTTTAACGGCATTCTTTTTTCTTCGACCGGTGTTATTATCTTTGTCCTTTGTAAGGTCGTTTTTCAACCGTTGCATGATTTAGCCTATTTCCCGATTATGATGAGAGTGATTGATGTTGTTTCAAAAAAAGAGCAACGCAATGAATATGCCTATATATTGAGCCATGAGTTCGGCTTGTTTGTCGGGAGGGCTTCAGGACTGATAATCTTTTTGTTTCTTGCTTTCGGAGTATCAGAAGATTTTGCGCTTAAGTATGCGCTTATTATCGTCGCATTGTTGCAATTATTGGCACTACCCTTAGGAAATCATATTATCAAACAATCAAATTTGCTGGAAAATGAAAATAAATAAATTTTTTCCTGCCTTATTCTTTGGAATTTTATTTGTATTTCCGGCATGTCGGGAAACAAATTTCGGAGATCCGGTAAAACAGGTTTCGATTAGTCGTATCGATCAGATGCCTAATCTCCCAGAGCCATATAAGATTCTGGACTGGAGAAAAAAAGCTCTTGATTTTGATGCTTATGTATTTAATTTCGATACACGCATTTGTGGAAATCCGGTTATTTGGCTTGACAGCGCTCAACGGAATATTCCTCAGACGACATTCGGACTTTATACGGCAGTGAATGATTCACGTCAAGGGCCGAAAAATAATAACGGAGAGTTTCATGAAAGTTTAAACTCTTTGGCTGCGTTGCTCGGTGGAGGATTGGTCGGAATAGACAAAACTTCTCAGAATGGGTATAATTATGTTAAAATGGTACAGAACTATTTTAATTCGGATAACGGATGGAATATCGTAATGAACAATACTTGCCCGGAAGTTGCGTTATTAGGAGGCGGATATGGTCGAGATTGGTGGTACGATGTCTTTCCGAATGTTCTTTATTATGCCGTGTGCGATGTCTTTCCGGGAGTCTCCGGAGCTGATTCGATCCAACATGTTATTGCGGAGCAGTTTTGTAAGGCCGATTCTGTGCTAAATGGGAATTATGATTATTCTTATTTTGATTATTCCCAAATGAAAGGGATGGTTAATAATATCCCGCTTCAGCAGGATGCCGCAGGAGGTCATGCTTATGTGCTGTATGCCGCCTATAAAAAGTTCGGAGATCCGCGCTATTTGCAGCATGCCAAGTCTGCATTAGAAGCATTACTCTCCCAGAAGGAGAGTCGGTTTTATGAAATTCTTTTACCTATGTCGGCTATTGTTGCTTCTCGGTTGAATGCAGAAGAGGGAACGCAATATGATGTAAAGAAAATACTGGACTGGACATTTGACGGATGTCAGAATCCTAATGGAAGATATGGTTGGGGTGTGATGGCCGGTCGCTGGGGAGATTATGATGTTTCGGGACTTCAAGGCAGTATTTTGGATGGAGGAGGATATGCCTTTTTTATGAATAGTGTAAAATTGACGTGGCCGTTAGTACCGATGGTCAAGTATGAACCTCAGTTTGCTACGGCTATCGGAAAATGGATGTTGAACAATGTAAATGCCTGCCGACTTTTTTATCCGGGAGAAATCGATGATGAACATCAGTGGTTACTGGAGATGAAGGGTCTTACTGATAATAATATTGCTTATGAAGGATTGAGGAAAACAGATTGTTACGGTAAAGAATCTTTGAAAGGTATCGAACCTGTCGCTTTAGGAGACGGGCCTAATTGGACTCCCGCTAATCCGGCGGAAAGCATGTTCAGCTTGTATAGTACCTCTCCGGTCGGTATTTTGGGAGCAATGGTTTCTGAAACTTCGGAATCCGGAATTTTACGCATAAATTGTAATACTACCGATTTTTATTCAGAACGTCCTTATCCTGTGTATCTCTATTACAATCCGCATGCTGGGAATAAAGTTATCGGTTATTATAGTGAGGAAAAAGTCGACCTGTTTGATATAGTTACCAAAAAGTACATAGCTCGTGGGAAGAGTGGATCTTTTGAGATCGAGTTACCGGCATTGAATGCCAGTGTAATTGTAGAGTTGCCTTCGGGGATGAAATTACGGTCGGTTGACGGTCGCATTGTTACCAAAGATAATCATGTCATTAGTTATAAATAATATACGTTAACATAAATCATAAAGCACAAGATGAAAAGAATTTTCTTATTGATGAGTTTATTTGCCTTTGTTTGTCTGGCAAATGCTCAGACCCAAAGCACGATTACCGGTAAGGTAAAGGATGCAGCTACGGGAGAATTTTTGATGGGTGTGAATGTTCGTGTGGACGGTACGACAACAGGAACGTCTACTGGCCTTGACGGAGATTATTCGATTAAGGTATCGGACAATGCAACTTTGATATTTTCATATATGGGGTATGAAACTCAGAAAATAAAACTTAACGGGCAGAAAGTTTTAAATGTAGCTTTGGGTGAAAAAACCGAATTGATGGATGAAGTTGTCGTAGTCGGTTACACTTCTATGAAAAGACGGGATGTATTAGGAGCTGTTTCTAAAATAGACAGTAAATCGATTAATGCACTTCCGGTTTCTTCGACAGCACAGGCTTTGCAAGGACGTATTGCAGGAGTACAGGTCTCGAATGCTACGGGAGCACCCGGAGCTGGGGTTTCAGTCCGAGTACGTGGTGTCGGGTCTATCAGTTCGAGTAATGATCCGTTGTATATTGTTGACGGTATTCCGGTTGAGGATGCATTAAATAGTATTTCTCCGGGAGATATTGAAAATATCTCGGTATTGAAAGATGCTTCTTCTGCTGCGATTTACGGTTCTCGTGCAAATAACGGAGTCGTGTTGATTACAACAAAAACCGGTAAAAAAGGAAAAGCTCAGATTACTTATCACGGACAATTCGGATTTCAAACACATGCCAACTTGATCGAGATGGCGAATACAGCGGAATATATCGACATTTATAATCAAGCGGTAGATGCCGACAATGCCGGATCTTCGATAAAACGGACACGCCTTGCCGGAGATTATTTGAATGGGCTGGCGGATGTGGATCATGTTGCGTCTATTTTCCAGACAGCGCCGATATATTCTCAGGAACTGAGCGTCAGCGGGGGAAATGACAAGACTAATTATATGATCTCCGGGACTTATTTTAATCAGGAAGGGATTATCAGAAACAGCGGTTATAACCGGGCGACTTTACGGGCGAATATTAATTCGGATGTGAAGAATTGGTTGAAGGTAGGATTTAATATGAGCGGTTCGTTAGGGAATACTCGTTCTGTATCAAGTTCCGGTGACGGGTACGGAAATAGCGAAGGAGGTAGTGTTGTCCGTTATGCCATGTTCAGGAATCCTGCTATTCCGATAAAAGACGGAGCGGGTCAATATATCGACAAGCCGAGCACTTATTTTGGTAATTCTATTTATGATACATTTTTCGGAGACGGGTATAATCCGGTTGCTTTAGCGGAAAATACCGACCGTAAAAAAACAGAAGAAGGTCTGTTCTCGAGAATTTATGCAACGTTCAAACTTCCTTTTAACTTGAGTTGGACAAATAATTTCGGTATTGACTATAAAAATTATAAATATAAAGTTTATAATGCTTCGTGGGGAGATGATAACCGCATCAATAATCCGAACAGTGTTACAGTAGATCATAGTCGGAATCTGGGATGGACATTTAATACTTTATTAAATTGGAATAAGACTTTTAATGAAGTTCATAATTTGTCTGTAATGGCCGGTTTCGAGGCTATAAGAAGTACCGGCGAGTCGATGAGTAATTCAGATCAAGATTTTCCGGTATGGAATAAGGATGTCCTTTATATCGGGGGAGGTACGGGAGAAAAAGTCAGTAAAGAATCGGAATATTCTTCTACTTTAGCCTCTTTCTTCGGACAGGCAAGTTATGATTATCGTTCGCGTTACTATGTTTCGGGAACGATTCGTAGAGACGGTTCTTCAAAGTTTGTGGGAGATAATCGTTGGGGTACTTTTTACTCTGCTTCTGCCGGATGGAATATCGAACAAGAAGCTTTTATGCAGGATGTAACGGTTATTAATAAGTTGAAACTTCGTGCGGGGTACGGATCTATCGGTAATCAAAATATCGGTAACTATGCTTATTCGGATATTTATTCGTCTAATTATAATTATCCTTTCGGAGGTACGTCTGTCAGCGGTTATGCTCAGACAAAACTCGGGAATCCGAATTTGAAATGGGAAACCAGTAACCAGTTCAATGTGGGACTTGATTTGGAATTGTTGAAGGGGTCTTTTGCTTTTTCGGTGGATTTTTATAATAAAATCACCAAAGATATGTTGGTGCAAGCTCCGTTGCCTCCTTCGATCGGGGATGCAGAGCCCTATTGGATCAATAACGGAAAAGTCTTGAACCGTGGAGTCGATCTTGAGTTTATGTATCGCAAAGATTATAAAGACGGAGGTTTTGATGTAACGTTGAATGCCGGATTCCTTAAGAACGAAGTGCTTGCGTTAAATGCTCCTATTGTCGGCGGTCGTGTAGATAATGGAATTTATGCTACGAAGACAGAAGTCGGTTATCCGATCGGGTCGTTTTTTATGTATGAGATGGATGGTATATTCCAAAATGAGGCAGAGATTCTGACTTCAGCTTATCAAGGGGCTAATATAAAACCCGGAGATGTAAAATTTGTCGATCAGGATAATAACGGTACTATCGATGAGAATGACCGGGTGCATGTGGGTAGTGCTATTCCTAAAATGACAATGGGACTTACGTTGAACGGATATTGGAAAGGTTTCGATTTGAATATTTTCTTTCAGGGGGCTTTCGGACAAAAGATATATAATCAGATATTGACGGATTCTGAAGGTTTTTATCGTGGTTTTAATGTTACTAAACGGTATTATGATAATCATTGGACCGGCGAGGGCTCTACAAATGAATATCCTCGTGCTTCATGGAGTGCGAAATCGAATAATGCCAGAGTTTCTACCCGTTTTCTGGAAGACGGTTCTTATATGCGTTTGAAGAATATTCAATTAGGGTACACTTTCAAAACCAATCATTGGGGGATAGACCGGCTGCGGCTTTACCTGTCGGCAACTAATCTGTTTACTATTACCAAGTACAGCGGATTCGATCCCGAAATGACTGTTAGTGCAAACTCTACCAGCGAAGGCGACCGGGCTGCCGGTATCGACTGGGGTACTTATCCTGCAGCCCGGACTTATACATTTGGAGTGAATTTAACCTTCTAAAACATGACACAGATGAAAAATATAATTATAGCGGCATTGGCAGTATGTACTTTTTCTGCCTGTGACGATTTTCTGGATGAGAAGTTAAAAGGAGATTTTAACTCTGATAATATTTTCTCGAATGCTACACAAGCCGAATTGGCTGTAAATGGTGTTTATAATGCGGCTACTTATTGCATAGATTTGTGGAAATTCGGAGATGTCGCATCTGATGACGCGGTAAAGGGTGGCAGCGATGGAGATCAGGCTGATCTTTCTTATATAGATGATTTTTCGGCAAATGCCGATAATGGTGTTCTTTCTGAATTTTGGCAGTCATCGTACGAAGTAATATCCCGTGCCAATAATGTAATTGCTTATGTCCCGAATATCGATATGGATGCGACTTTACGAGATCGATATGTTGCTGAGGCTAAATTTTTCAGAGCATTTGTATATTTCCATTTGGTGAATATTTATGGAGAAGTGCCGTTGAAGTTGCTTCCTCAAATCGATGATGCGTCTATTCATGTGGGGTTGAGTTCCGTATCTGCGATTTATAGTCAGATCGAAAAAGACCTTCGAGATGCATCAATTTTGCCGGTCTCTTATTCGACTTCGGATGCAGGACGGGTGACTCGGGGCGCAGCGTACGGATTATTGGCTAAAGCCCAACTTTATCAAAAAAAATATAGTGATGTTTTAACCACTATTCAATTGATCGAAAATTTGGATATTTATGATCTGGAACGTCCTTATTCCAATTTGTTCAAGTTAGGAGGTGAAGATAGCAAAGAGGTTCTGTTCGCTATTCGTTTTTTGAGCGGTCAGAATCCCGGATTGGGAAATTCTCTTAATCAGTGGTTAGCTCCGCAAAATGAATCGGGCTATTATTTCGATGCTCCGACCCAGAGTTATGTAGATGCGTTTGACGAAAAGCAAGTGAACGGAGAAGATGATCTTCGTTTGGACGCTTCGATCGGAAGAGATGGAAAGGATTGGTTTAATGGTGATGTTTTCAGTTCTTCATGGTCTCCTGCAACAGGTTATCTTGTAAAAAAACATAATCAGCCGTTGGATGAGGTCGGCAAAGGGACAAAAGGTGATGGAGGGTTGTCCTATATTTATTTGAGATATGCCGATATATTGCTCATGAAGGCCGAAGCTTTGAATGAAACACACCATCCTGATCTTGCGAAAATAGAGGTGGATAAGGTGCGTGATAGGGCCGGTCTGGCTGGGGTAAGTACAGTTACGGAATCGGCGATGCGTGAAGTAATCCGGAAAGAACGTCGTAAAGAGTTAGGTTTTGAATTTCACCGTTTTTTCGATTTGATGCGTTGGGGAAAAGATGTGGCGGAAGCGGCTTTGGGCTCTTCATTTAAATGGCAAGAACCTCGTTTTTATTTCCCGATTCCACAATCTGAAAAAGATGCAAATCTTGGGATAAAGTAACATAATCATAATATCCATTAATAACACAATTAAAATTTAAACGAACATGAGAAAATTTTTAAATTTCAGAATGATCGCTATCTTGATGGTAGCCTGTTTGACAACGCTTTTTTTGCCTTCTTGTGGAAATGACGATGAAGATAAGGACTCTACTCCTCTGGACTTGACAGAGATCAATGCATTGCTGAGCGAATGTGAATCTTTATTGAGTAGCGCGACTACGGATGATTATCCTGAAGCTGCCATTACTACATTTCAATCGAAAGTAAATGCAATTAAGAGTGCTGTAGCCGGAGATCTGACGCAAACGACGTTGAATAATCTGCTTGTTCAGTTGAAAGAAGCGAAAACTACTTTTGAACAAAGTGCGTATGACGCAATTCCTTTGGATAATTTATTAGCAGAATGGAGCTTTGATGAGGGAGAAGGTACAAGCCTTGTTTCTACCGGTGTGCAAGCATGGGTTGCTAAGATGAAAACCGGACCGAGTGAGATTTTCGGAACGAATACTCAAGTTCCTTCATTTGTTGACGGGGTTAAGGGAAAAGCCTTGAGTTTTGATAATGGAGCATGTCTTGAAGTTGACGATTTCAGTGAAACATCATTGCTCAGCAATACGCTCTCTATCTCGGTATGGATAAATCCGAAAGAAAGCAGAGCCGGAAATTATATCCTTTCTATGAATTACTGGGAAAACTGGAAATTGAATCTTCAGAATGAAGGTAAACCTTTCTTTACTGTTGCTACGACTGTTGCAGGTGTCGATGCAGATAATGAACATGTAGAGTCATTCCCGATAAATACGTGGACTCATTTGGTAGTTTCTATGGATTTGAATGCTCATACTTTATCTTTCTATGTAAACGGAGAGTTGACAAAAACTTGGGATGCCAGCGGAAAACCGGGTTTGGCAGGATCTCAGAAATCTGCTTATCTTCCTGCCTCAGGAGAAAAACTGCCGTTCTTGATCGGTTGCGCTACGACTTATGCCGAAGCTTCGACATGGGATTGGGTTACATTACCTATCGAACCTTCAGGATGGGATTATTTTGCCGGTTCTTTGGATGAGTTGAAGATTTATAATATCGCTCTTACCGAAGGTCAGGTTTCGAAATTGTATAATGACGAGAAAAAATAAGAATCATTGTTGATTTAGCCTAATCCCGGAGGGGACATCGGAAACGGACATAAGGTCTTCTTCTGTGTCTCCTCCTTTTATATTTATCTGACACACACGAAATATGATGAAAAAGGTATTTTACTTATTCTTTAGCTTGTTCTTTTATCCGAACATCGGCATATTTTGTTTTGCCGATCAGATTCCCGTTTCGAGAATCGAGAAGATGCCGAATCTACCGTCTCCTTATCAGATGAGGGATTGGAAATCGGTTGCAAAGGCTTATGATAAATTTGTTTTCGACAAAAATAAAACCGGTAGTTATTTACCTCTGATTGAGATTAAATCGCAAGGGAATAATTATCCCGGCTCTAAGCAGATACGTTTGGATACTTATGTCGGATCAAATAGTCATGGCAGTCAGGCAGAGGCGATTAACATATTGCCGGCTATTGTAGGCGCATCTTTGGTCGGTGTCGACAAATCTTCTGATAACGGAGAGAATTATGTATCTTATGCTAAAGATTTTTTTAACAAGAAAAATGAACAGAATGTTTATTTGAACGGATATTCTGCGACATCGGGAAAAGATTGGTGGTATGATCTCATGCCTAATGTATATTTTTATCAGCTTTATTCTCTTTATCCGGATGCCGATGCTGATTTTGAAACTCAATTTACTGAAGTTGCAGATCGTTGGTTAGAGGCTGTTTATAAATTGGGTGGTAGCTTGCAACCTTGGACTGTTCCGGATATGAATCACCGGGCATTTAATTTAGTTACCGGAAAGCCTTTGACAAGCGGTGCAAAAGAGCCTGAATCCGCCGGGACAATAGCCTGGTTGCTTTATCAGGCCTATACCCAGACTGGAGATAAGAAATATTTTGAGGGAGCACAGCTTGCACTTGAATTTTTGTGTGCGTTCGGAGAGAATCCTTCTTATGAGTTGCAGTTGCCTTATGGAACGTTGATTGCTGCGAGAATGAATGCAGAGCAGGATTGTTCTTATAATATAGACCGATTGATTAATTGGTGTTTCGATTGGGGGCGTACTCGCGGTTGGGGCGCTATTGTCGGTACATGGGGAGGATATGATGTCTCGGGACTTATCGGTGAAGCGAATGATAACGGAGATGATTATGCTTTTGTTATGAACGGTTTTCAGCAGGCGGCAGCTTTAGCTCCTGTTGCGAAATATGATAAACGTTATGCGCGTGCAATCGGGAAGTGGTTGTTGAATATCGCGAATGCAAGTCGCCTATTTTATAATAATGTACTCCCGGAAGATCATCAAGAACCGCAAAGTTATGCATGGTCTTCTGTTTATGATACCGAAAGTTGTATTCCTTATGAATCGATGAAAGAGGTTTGGAATAATAAATCTCCTTATGTGATGGGGGATGCTACCGGAGGTGGCTGGGCTGCTACGAATATATCTTTGTATAGCGGTTCTAGTGTCGGATATTTGGCGGCATTGATCGAGAAAACCAATGTCGAAGGTATCCTCCGGATCGATGTTAATAAAACCGATTTTTTCGGAAATGCGGTTTTCCCGGTTTATTTGTATTATAATCCTTATTCTGAGGATAAGACGGTAGAGTTGGAATTACCGTCAGGAGAATATGATTTGTATGATGCCATATCCGAGCGGAATGTGGTTTCTCGAATTTCGGGGACAGCTTCTTTTTCTGTTCCATCGGATGGGGTTTGCTTGTTGACTGTTATACCTTCCGGTACGGAACAAACAGTTTCCGGACATCGTTTGTTGGCAGGTAACCAAGTTATAGATTTTTATTATGGTTATGATTATTCTCGAAATTTAAGGCTAAAAGCAATAGTGGCAGATCAGGAAGTGACTGTACCGGGTAATACCGTTAAATTGAATGTGTATGCGGATAATATTCCGTTGGGAGCTTCTGTCGTATATCAATGGAGTGTAAATGGCGAACCTATTCAAAGTGAATGGACGGGATCTTATTTAAATTGGAATGTACCTTCGACTCTCGGCCTTTATACGATAAAGGCTGTCGGAAGTGCTCGTAATCAAACCATATCGGGAGAGGTAACTGTCGAGGTGTTGGAGAGTATGTATGATAAACCTTCATTGACAAGTATTGAAACAAGTTCGTCTATGCCTTTGTCTCCGGGAGAAACGATAGATGTTACTTCGGTATTGGCGGAGGAAACGCCGGGACTTACGGTTTCTTGGGAGTGCGACGGCGGTGATATAGAAAACCTTTCAGATTTTTCCAGTCGTTGGACATTACCTTCTGTCCCCGGAGTATATACGATAAGTTGCACTGCGAAAAATCGGTTCGGGGAGGATATGAAATCATTGGAAGTTTTGGTTAAGGAAGAAAAATCGGCAGTAAAGACACCTTTGATTTACTATCCTCTAAACGGTGACTGTTCTAACGCTGCAAGTCTCGGAATTTATGATGCAATACCTGAAGGTGGCTCGTTTGTTACGGATGTGTTGGGTCGTGAATCTTCGGCATATTCTCTGTCCTCGTCTTCATATTTATATACGGAAAATGATGAAGCCCTCGGGGTACAGGATAAAGTGACGATCGGTTTTTGGGTTTCTCCGGAAAATACGCCCGGGAGGGAACAATTTCTTGTTTCTCACGGTAGTTGGGAAGAACGCTATAAAATTTCACTTTCTCCCGATATGACCTTGAGGTGGACGGTAAATACTTCTGACGGGACGAAAGATCTGGATTATAAGATTCCTTTGGATCTGAATAAATTTTATCATATTACTGCCGTATATACGGGGTATTCTATGGAGTTGTATGTAAATGGGGAATTTTATTCGTTTATGAAACATTCCGGAAATATCGGAACTACGGATAAGGATATTACTTATGGTAGAAAAGATCGTACCGATACAGAAT
The DNA here is from genome assembly GCF_982245605.1 of Coprobacter fastidiosus. NCBI lineage: Bacteria > Pseudomonadati > Bacteroidota > Bacteroidia > Bacteroidales > Barnesiellaceae > Coprobacter > Coprobacter fastidiosus. The sequence continues at coordinate 22,503 of NZ_CEVCIF010000009.1, forward strand.
ATACTTTTGCGGGAATATTGGATGAGATTCGTATTTATAATGATGAATTATCTCTGTCCGAGATAAGGGAACTTCCTGAGACTTGGGAACTATTACCATCATCGGTTGAGAATACTATTTCGGATTTGCAAATACAGATTTTGAAAGGCAGAGGAGTATTGCGTATCGATACTGGCGGAAGAATATTAAAAAATTTGGAGGTATTCAATATACAAGGTATGTCATTCCCATGCAAATGGCAAAAGGAGAGTGAATATTCTTATAGTATTTCGACAGAAAATTTGTCTTCAGGCATATATGTATTGAGATTGACAGATAAATCGGGAAAAAACTACAGATACAAGATTATTTTGTAAAAAAAGGAGCATTCCTTCACAGGAACGCTCCTTTCATATTATGTAGTGTGTGTTTGTGTTAGCTATTTTATTTCCCAGTTATCACTGCGGAAAGAGGATGCCGGAAGTCCGTAAACATCGAAAAGAGAGCCTACTACGAAATTTTTATAAGCGTAGCGGACTGCAACGGGATTAGGGACTTGCGGGCTGCTGACTCCTAAACGTCCGCTCTTGGCTTCGATAACCGCTTTTGCCGGGTAGAATATTTTATCCTCTCCGGCGATTTCGAAATCGGGCAGTTCAGTTTCGAGAGGAGCGACCCCTTTGGGGGCATTACTGAAATTGACATAAATCTTATTCCCTTTTATTTCGATAGATTTATATATAGGACCGGAATATCCGAAATTGTTTTTATTATAGGTCTTTGCTAAGGCCCAGTAAGCCAGTCTGTTTCCTACTTTTTCTTTTTCTGCCGGATGGATTTTGGTTTTTTCTCCTATATCTAAAGTTACAGCCATTCCCGAATTCGGAATTTCATTCATATTCCGGAGTTGAACTTCTCGTAATTTTGCAGAAGATGTTTTATCGACACCGTCATATTGGAACGGGGCTATTTGTACATAATAGAACGGGAAGTCTCCTAAGCCCCATTTTTGACGTAAGTCTTTTACAAATGCCGGCATTAAACGTCCGTATAGCTCTTCTTGTCCTCTATTGCTTTCACCTTGATACCAGATCATTCCTTTTATCGTATAGTTGATAACGGGAGAGATCATTGCGTTATACAATACTCCGGGCAACACTTGTTTAGGACCTACAGGTTTGTCATTAGTCAGATGAGAAATATCGACCTCGTCCTTGAATGGGGTGAGAGCTTCAATACTCATCCACGGTTCTACTTTCGATCCACCCCAATTCGAGATTATCAGTCCTATGGGGACATCGAGAACTTCATTTAAGTATTTTGCAAAGAAATAAGCCGTAGCACTGGCTCTGGCAACTCCTTCAGGTGTATGTTCTTCCCATCGGGTTTCACAATCGGATTGCGGAGTTTTTGCCGTAATACGGGGAATATTGCAGAACCGGATCGGAACTTCTTTTTTTGCTTTAATAAGAATATCCTGAATATTATTTACCGGTTGTCGGTCGAACCCTTGTACCGGCATTTCCATATTGGATTGTCCCGAACAAAACCATACTTCTCCGATGAGAATATTTTTTAATGTTGTTTTTTCTCCGTCATTAAATGTGATTTCGTAAGGGCCTCCGGCTACCGGAGTCGTTATTTGCTGTATCCATTTCCCGTCTTTCCCTGTCGTTGTGGAATAAGATCTTTTTGCCCAGGACGGCTTTATGTTTACTATGCTTCCGGGTTTCGCTTCTCCCCATAACTTGACTTGGGACTGTTGTTGCAACACCATATTGTCTGCTAAGACACCCGGTAGTTTTACTTTAGCGAAGAGTGTGGTTGAAATAAAAGCTAAAAAGGCGATAACCGCTATTTTTTTCATTTCTGTTATGTGTTATGTTTAGAAAAAAGTTAACGTGAACAAAGTAAAAGGAAGATCCTTAATATATACATTAAAATCTCCTTAAAAACAAACTAAAAAAATAGTAATATTCGTTTTTAATAACTTTATTCTTGAAAAAAGTACCGGAAGTTTATTTTATTGGGGAGTAAGATATAAAATGTTGCTTAAAATGAAATGACCCCTAAAAAGTCAAATGAAGAACTTTTCAGGAGTCATTTCGAGAATTTGTTTTGAAACTTTTTGGATCAGCAGATCTTTTAAGAAGCGAGGGGGTTATTTTACCCGAAGATTCTTAACTGTACATTTATTATTTCGTACGACACGCACTATTACTTGTGAGTCGGGAGTAACATTAATCCTATTTTCACCGTTTGTCAGTATCGTTTTGGCTAATAATGCCCCGTAAGGGGAGTAAATTTCGGCAATTCCGCCATCGGATACGATCACGACTTCTGCTGTTCCTCCTGCTATGACGACGTCATTATCGGTTTCGGCCGGACTGTCGATTGAAGAATTGATATCAGAATAATCGCTCCAGTTCAGATTATTGTCACGGTAACGGATTTTTGCTTTATAATTTCCTGTGGGAAGTTTTGCCGTGAAAGTGCTGAGATCGATTCCTTCGTTTAAATCGACTGGCAGGTATGATTTTTCTAAATCTATTTTCCCGTCGGTTTCAAAGTATCCGGTAACGCCGAATATATTTTCCCGGTGGATAATCGTGTCGATTACCATTTCCTGATTTGCCGTGTTGATTATTTGATATTCTGCGGACATCATATCCGTAGCAGGTGACGCTTCAAGAGAAAATATTCCGTCTGTAGCATTGTATTCTTGCTTGATCATTGTCGGCGTTGTCGGTACGGATGCATCGCATTTTGCACTCCATTGATCGATTATTTCCGCCGGATCATATTTGCGAATATACGTTGTTGATGAAGCCCCGTTGACCGGTCGGCGTTGAGAGACTCCGTAGTATGTCGTTTGATATGATTTTTCGACAGGATCTACTTCGGTAATAGCAAATCCGATGAACTCCGAATTCCGGTGTATTTCGGGATAATCTATGTTTGTGCTGTATTTCCCGAAATAGTCAGGATAAGAACCTCCGTTACCGTTCAGGAAAAGGGTTATACTTTTTCCGTTTTTGAGCTCAAGGATACCTCTTTCTACAGAATGAGTATGCCCGTACATATACATTTTTATTTTTGTAGAGTTTTCAAATACCGGGAACAGCCGTTCGGCTATTTCTTCACGGGTTGCAGTATTATCGGGTGCTGACCACATTTCATATCTGTGTCCGTGATGTCCAAAAATGAAGACCATGTCTATCGTGTTATCGCTTTCTGCAGTTGTCAGCTTATCTTTTAGCCATTTCAATTGTGCCTCGGTGTTCGTTTGATAAGTCTGATTGCTGTTATCTGTCGGACAAAGATACTGCCGGTTGGTATTCAGATAAATGTATAGGGCGTTTCCTATTTGTTGAGCATAATATTTCCCTTTTGCATCTCCTTCGGCATCGCTCAAATCGGTGAAATCCATGAAATCATAGAAATACGAATGTTCTGAGTCGTTTTTCTCAAAATCGTGATTACCTGCAGCGATATTCATGGGAAGAGCATTCGTAAGTTCTTTGTTCGGAGTAAAGAGCGATTCTACAAATTCATTTTCATATTGTCCGTAATTATAGATAATATCTCCGGTACATGTAATGAAATCGAAATGGTTTTGTAAATCTTCTCCGAATTCCTGTTTTAAGAATTTCAATGCAGCCTCCCGTACCGGTGTTACAGAGCTGGCTTCATGAGAGTCTCCGAATGAGAGGAAACGGATTTTCCGGCTTACGTTTTTATCCGGAAGTGTACGGAATTTGTAAACTTCAGAAATATTATCACCGATCCGGCAACGGTATTGGTATTCGGTATCAGGAGATAAGCCGGTCAGCCGAACGCCGGACCATTTCAAACTTCCTACGGATTTTGTCGTACCTGTTGCCGTGAGATTCAGATCGGTAGTCCCGTATTCTACGGTGGGTACTCCCTCTTCTCCATCGGCACTTCGCCAGTTGATCAAGATACTTTCGGTTGTTTTGCTTTGCAAATACGGCTCTGGTTGAAATATAATCACATCCGGAACGACACCTTTAAAACTTATATCGTCAAGATAATAAGTGACGGCTTCGTTTTGTACCGATCCCCCTGATGCACAATTGGGACGAATGCTTATACGGCAAGTAGATAGGTCGGTTGTTTTAATATCTGACATATCGACTTTTATTTCGTAACGAGTCCATTCGGTTGCGGTTGTTTGTGATGATGTGAGAATATCTTTTGTATTGTTGTTTATAGAAAAATCTACCCGGAAAGGGATTCCTGCTTTTGACGCTTTCATCCACATGACAAAAGTATATTCTGCTGAAGCAAGGTTTTGGACCTCTTGGGCAAGAAAGAACCGGTATCGCGCATCTATGTTTGTCAAATCGATTTTCAATGCTTGACTTCCTCCATGAATTTCTTCGGTCGTAATAGTTCCTGTTCCAGTAGAACTGCCTTTAATGACAAGCCCCCAAGTGTTCACTAAATTAGATCCCCACGGATCTGTTCCCATAACAATACTTGAATTAGGATCTCCGATTTCGAAATCTCCATTGGTGATGAACTCTTTTTGCTCTCCTTCATCGGGTTTTTCTTCTTCAGAGGAGGCCGATGTGAAGCTGATGTCATCGATATAGTAAGTAACGGCTTCGTTTTTTACCGATCCACTTGAGGTACAATTGGGTCGGATGCGTATACGGAGGGTAGAAAGATCTTCTGATGTTTTATCCGAGAGATCGACTTTTATTTCATAATGAGTCCATTCGGCTGCAGTCGTTTGTGCAGATTTAACGACATCTATATTGTCATCGTCAATAGAAAAATCTACTCTGAACGGTATATCCGCTTTTGATGCTTTCATCCATAAGGCGAACGTATATTCTCCCGGAGTAAGATTTTGAAGCTCTTGAGTGAGGAAGAAATGATAACGTGCAGAGATATTGGTCAATTCTACTTTTAGTGCTTGATTTCCATCATGAACATCTTCGGTCGTGACGGTCCCTGTTCCTGTAGACTTGTCTTTAATGACAAGAGCCCATTTCCCAACAAAGTCGCCCCATTTGTCAGTTCCTGTAACGATACTCGTGTTGGGCTCTCCGGTTTCGAAGTTTCCGTTAATAATAAAGTCTTTTACATTCCCCTCTTCCGGTTCGGTACCTTTTTCATACAGGCGAACATCATCGATAAGTATAGAAGATTCAAGAGATTTGTTATTTTCGTCATACTCTGTTCTGTTTCCGAATACGACTCCTGATTTTTGAAAATCGCCGTCGCTGTAATGTGTATCGGAGGCTTGGTGTTGCGTCGGGTCTATTGTAACGGTGTATTCTTCCCAGTTTGAGGATAGTGTTACCCAGTTACTGCCAGATACTTCATAACCTCCGCCTACAGACATCCCCGCGAAGACCGGATAGTTTCCGACTAAATTTTTTGCTTTAAATTTTAGAACATACTGTTTGGTACGATCTATTGTGACATATTGAATAGCGGTATTGTTGTCCCATGTGTCCAGTTTGGTCGTTGTACTGCCGGCAGAGATACTCAGATTCAGCGCTTTTTCACCTTCTGCATAATCATCGGTAACTATTTTTCCGTGATTGTATCCGCTATTTGCCGATTTACGATACCAAGAACCTGGTACGACTGTTTCCGCCTCCATTACCGGATTATTGGTTTCCGTATTGCTGCCTAATTTGCCTAAGGCTGAAATTCGGGGCAGTTCACCGGTCGATTTGTTGTTTGCATAATCGTAGGTTTTTGTGTTTTCGAATCCTCCGTCTTGTAATAAGTTTTGCGCAGACGCAGGTAACAGTGTAGTGAGCAGGAATATTCCTGCGAGGAGAGATTTTTTCATTGTTATTGTGTTTTGGTTTTGGATTCAAGTAATTTTGAATGACCAAAGTAATATAATATTCTCCTCGCAATCAGGAATGTATCAGCTCAATATGTCCTGTAATTTATTTTATGGAACTATTCTCATATTTTTGAAACACTTCTGTAATATTATTTTCTATAACATATTCCGTCACATACAGCAATAAGTCGGCCGTTTTCGGTAGAGATATTCGCTTTATAGTGACAGATCGTTTTATGCAACAAAATCTCTTGGGCTTCTGCGATCAGGGTTTCTCCGATCGTGGCGCTTTCAAGAAATCGAATGTCTGACTGTATAGAGAAAGCCAGACGGCCGTTAGCGTTGGCGGCGGCGGCAATTGTCAGATCCGCTAAAGTAAACAGTGCTCCTCCCTGAACGACGTTTCCTGCATTCAGATGGTGTTCGTTTATTTTTAGTTTGGCTTTTGCATACCCGGGACGAACCTCAGAAAGTGTGATCCCTGCTTCTGTTGCGAAACGGTCGTTTTTAAAAAATTCGATATAATCCATAATATTTTCTTTTATAGATATAGAAAAGGAGCTTTCCGCCATATTATTTATGCAGAAAACTCCCTATGTTTTTGTAATGATTACTATTTATTTAATTTCCATTCAGCACCGTCTTTGGTGTCTTTGATTTCAAATCCGATTTCAGAGAGTTTATTGCGGATAAAGTCTGCTGTTTGCCAATCTTTATGATTCTTTGCTTCTTGGCGTACATCAAGCAATAGATCGACAGCTTTTTCGTAAGCTTCGTTAGAAGCATTGCCCGTTGTGCTATTTTCTACTTTTAATCCTAATATATCGAACATGAATGTTTGAAATATCTCTTTTAGTTCCTCTAAATCGGTTTCATTTATAGAGGCTTTGCCGGAAAGGATTGTGTTGATAATGCGAACAGCATCGAATAAATATGAGATGACGATCGGGGAGCTCAAGTCATCGTTCATTGCTTCGTAACATTTTTCCCGAAGATTTTTAATATCTACGGTAGAGTCTGTTCCTGGAATGATCTTATTGAGATTTTCCCAGCCTTCACTAAGCCGTTGATATGCTTTTTCTGCGGCGATGAGGGCATCGTTGCTGAAATCAAGCGTACTGCGGTAATGTGCTTGCAAGATAAAGAACCGTATCGTCATAGGACTGAATGGTTGAGATAACAGTTTATGATCTCCGGTGAAGAATTGGTCTAATGTAATGAAATTACCTAAGGATTTCCCCATTTTCTGTCCGTTGATCGTAATCATGTTGTTATGCATCCAATAATGTACGGTCTCTTTTCCTTGTGCCGCTACAGACTGAGCGATTTCGCATTCGTGATGTGGAAAGAGCAGATCCATGCCTCCTCCGTGAATGTCGAATTCCTCTCCTAAATATTTTGTTCCCATTGCAGAACATTCGAGATGCCAGCCGGGAAAACCGTCACTCCATGGAGAAGGCCACCGCATGATATGTTCGGGTGAGGCTTTTTTCCAAAGAGCGAAATCGACGCTGTTGCGTTTTTCTTGCTGTCCGTCAAGAGCCCGTGTCGTATTGAGCAGTTCATCGATATTGCGTCCGGAGAGTTTTCCGTAGTGATAGTCTTTATTATACTTTTCGACATCGAAGTAAACCGATCCGTCGCTAATGTATGCGTATCCTGCATCCAATATTTTTTTTATATATTCGATTTGTTCTATAATATGACCTGAAGCATGGGGCTCTATGCTGGGAGGAAGAACATTCAAGGCTTCCATTGCTTTGTGGTATCGGTTGAGGTAGTATTGCACTACTTCCATTGGCTCTAATTGCTCGAGCCGCGCTTTTTTTGCAATTTTATCTTCTCCTTCGTCCGCATCGTTTTCGAGGTGTCCTACGTCTGTAATGTTGCGTACATAACGGACTTTATATCCGAGATGTTTCAGATAACGGAAAAGCAGATCGAACGTAATTGCCGGACGAGCATGCCCGAGATGTCCGTCCCCGTAAACCGTAGGTCCGCAGACATACATACCTACATACGGAGAATTGAGCGGAATAAATAGTTCTTTTTTTCTGCTGAGCGTGTTGTAAATATTGAGTTTATGTTCCATGTTTTTATTTAATTACACATTACAAAGGTAATGATTTGATAGAAATTAGGACAATCGGGGTGCGGATTTCGTTCTATTATTTATCTTTTTGCTGAGTTCCCGAAAGATTTACAAAATATTTGTTCCGGTTTTATTTCCCAAATGCAGATATTATTCACTGCCGGGGCATTATATTTGAATTCTCGATTGGTATAATGTCGCATTATAATGTTTAGACAGCGGATTTTTTCATCGTAATCGGTTATAAATTTGACTTTTCCTTCGCATACGATACTCTCGGCAGCCATGCTGTAACTACAAGCTACTTCAGGGTGTTGGAATACTAATTTGGTATTTCCGTGGAGAGATAGACTTATTCGGTTATCATTACGAATGAGTTTCGTTTTTTTTCCTTCAGGTCCTGAGTGTAAATAAAAAATTCCGTTTTCATACCCGAAATTCATCGGGATAATATATGGAGCACCCTCAGGATTGTTTATTCCTATAAAGCAGGTTTGTGCACTTTTGATAATTTCTTCTATTTTTTCGAAGTCATTGATAGTGTATGTTTTCATAATTCGAGGGAAACTTTTATTTTAAATGATTAAAAATCTTCTAAAATCTGTTTAATTTGTCTCGGATAGAAATTTATACGGGCTCTAAGCTTCACCTCCGGGGGTCATGAACGGAGGAATATTGTTTTCCGGTTCGGTAATCCGGATATTGCCGAATTGCTTCTCATATTTTATAATATTCTCTTGTAATGCGAACATCAGTCGCTTTGCGTGTTCGGGAGTAAGTACAATTCGTGATTTTACAGGGGCTTTAGGAATTCCCGGCATGATGCGGATAAAATCGACCACAAATTCAGAAGAAGAGTGGGAGATAACGGCGAGATTAGAGTATATACCTTCTGCAACTTCGGCACTGAGTTCTATTTGTAATTGGTTCTTTTCGTTCATAATGTTTGTGTATTAAATATAAAATATTGTTGTTTTAGATTACTCACGTTTGCATTGACTTTTATGGCTTTTGCTTCCGGAATCTTGTCTTGTATTTTTTGCAGAGAAAAGGCGGCATAACCTTTGCTTAAATAGCCCGGATTATCGCTGTCTGCTTTGTGCCGTAATTCAAGAAAAATCGTATCCGGCGAAACTTGGTTTTCTTGAATATAAAATAAAGCGAACTGGTGTTTGTCATTATTTTGTTCTATTTTATAGCGGAGGTTTAAATATCCGCCTCCGGGCCAAAGCGAGATGATATATATCGGGTCATTACCGAATGATTCGGTTTGTTCTTTTTGTGAAACGAACGTTATATCCCCTTCTGGAATGAAGGTCATCGATTGTATCTTTGCCGATAGTTCTGTTTGAGAAATTTGTTCTCCGGGTATATATCTCAATAGGATTCTTTTTCCGGTAACGAGATATTTGTTATCTGCGTCGTTTGCTGTTTCGGAGAGCAAGATGATCCCGTCATCTCTAAGAAACCGTATTCCTTCTTCTGGAGACAAGACTGTTACGAAATCCATTCGAAAATTTCCATAATCGTATCGGACATCGTCATTACAGGCGCTGAGAATTACAATTATTAAAAATAGTATAAATTGAAATGATTGTTTCATAAGACTTCGTTTATGTTCTCTTCCGGAGTAATTATCTGGCCGTCTTTCATGTGTATTACCCGATCTGTGATTAGGGCTAAAGATTCGTCGTGCGTAACAATAACAAATGTTTGTCCCATTTCGTTTCTCAGGTCAAAGAAGAGTTTGTGTAACTCTTCTTTATTTTGGGTGTCGAGACTGCCTGACGGTTCGTCTGCTAAAATAACATCCGGTTGGTTTATTAATGCACGGGCAACAGCCACTCTTTGTTTTTCTCCTCCGGATAATTGAGCAGGTTTGTGTTCCATCCTATCCGATAGGTTTAAATAGTCCAGTATCTCTTTTGCACGTTTACGGGCGACCGAAGATTTTTCTTTTCGGATTAATGCCGGAATCATAACATTTTCGATGGCTGTAAATTCCGGGAGTAATTGGTGAAACTGAAATACAAAACCGATGTGATTATTTCGGAAAACGGACAACTCTTTCTTTTTTAATTTCCCGGTCTGCACTTCTCCGATGTGTATTTCTCCCGAGTCGGGTTTATCCAGAGTTCCTATGATTTGCAATAGTGTTGTTTTACCTGCTCCGCTCGGGCCTACGATAGAAACGATCTCACCTTTGCCGATATGGGCATTGATCCCTTTCAATACTTCGAGAGATCCGTAACTTTTATGTATATTTATAATATCGATCATTTTTGTGAAAGTTTGCGTATGACATAGGCAGCTAAATAACATCCGAAGATTGCCGGCAGGTAAGAAATTGTCCCGACTGTCGATTTTTTGTTTCGCTCTTCATCTGTTCGTATGATCGCATTGCGGTCGGGTTGTTCCGAAGAGAACACGACTTTGATACCTTTGCTTATGCCTGCATCTTTTAACCTTTTCCTTACAGCTTTGGCTAAAGCGCAATGGTATGTTTCCGAAATATCTGCGTATGCAATGCGTGTAGGATCGATGCGACCGCCTGCACCCATAGAAGATATGACCTTTATTTTTCGTTTCAGGCAACCTGTCAATAGTGCGATTTTGGGGCTGATAGTATCGATTGCGTCGATTACATAATCATATTTTGCTTCATCGAGTAGTATTTCGGTTTGGACTTCGTCCATATATAACTGCTTTATATGTATGTTGAGTCGGGGATTGATATCCAATAGTCGCTGTGCGAGAATTTGGGTTTTGGGTTTGCCGACCGTGCTATGCATTGCAATTAACTGGCGGTTGATATTCGTCGGGTTTACGTTATCTCCGTCGATGATGGTAATCTCTTGAACTCCGGCTCTACAGATCATCTCGGCGGCATACGCACCGACTCCTCCTACACCGACGATAAGAACGTGGGAATTTTGTAGTGCGGATAGTGTGTCTTTTCCTAAAAGCTGTTCGGTTCGAGATAGCCATTCTTCCATGTGTTCTCTATTTTAATCTTACGAAGATACATTTTTTTTCTGATGTATAAATAGGGGAACAGGGAATATTTAGACAGATAGAATGAGTTGGAATCTGGAACGGTTGAAAACGTTTTTTTTAGTTAAAATGATTATTGATATAGTTTTTTTAGTTATTGCTTGTATTTTATAGTTATTCCGAAGTTGCGTGACAGCGCTTTTTATATTTTGTTAAAGAGAAAAACGGCTTTCGGTTTCTATATTTGTACAGTCAAATTTTAATATTATATGATGATGAAAAAAGGTTTAGTATTAGCTTTTATGGCCGTATCGATGATGATCGGTGGTAATGCGATTGCACAAAATAAAAAAGAATGTCCTAAGTCAAAAACCGAATGTCCGCAGAGAAAGGGAGATTGCCCAAACAAAAATTGTCCAAAGGAAAAATGCGACAATCCGAAACCTTGCTGCGAAAAAAACAGAGATTGTCCTAATAGAAAATAAAACCGTATTGGTATAAGAAAGAAACAGGCTGCCTTATTTCAGGCAGCCTGTTGTGTTTATGCTTGGGATTTGATGTATTCGTCCATTGCGGTTGCTGCTCGCCGTCCGTCTCCCATTGCCAGAATTACGGTTGCTCCTCCCCGAACGATATCTCCTCCTGCAAAAAGATCGGGAATGTCGGATTGCATAGTTTCCTGATTTACGACAATCGTACCCCATTTACTGACTTCCAATCCTTTTATAGAATTTGGGATAAGAGGGTTAGGAGATACCCCTACACTGACAACGACTTCATCTATATCGATGAGGTCGGTTGCTCCGGGAATAGGAACGGGACTTCTTCTTCCGGAAGCATCCGGTTCTCCTAATTCCATTTTTTGAAGACGCATTTGTTTGACATGTCCGGTTTGGTCTCCGATATATTCTATGGGATTATGGAGGGTCAAAAATTCGACGCCTTCTTGTTTGGCATGTTTTATTTCTTCTATACGAGCCGGCATCTCCTCTTCAGAACGTCGATAGACGATCATTGCTCGATCTGCCCCTAACCGACGTGCCGTGCGGACGGAATCCATCGCAGTATTTCCTCCGCCTATAATAGCGACTCGTTTACCTTTTATGACCGGAGTGTCCGAATCGGAACTGGCGGCATCCATGAGATTGACACGAGTTAGGTATTCATTGCTGGACATCACACCTATGAGATTTTCTCCCGGTATGTTCATGAAACGGGGCAATCCCGCACCGCTGGCTACGAATATGCCTTTAAATCCCATTTCATGCAGGTCTTCATAAGTCAGAGTTTTTCCGATGATACAGTCGGCCATGAATTCCACACCCATTTTACGAAGGTTGTCGATTTCGACATCGACGATTTTATTCGGTAATCGGAATTCGGGAATTCCGTATTTTAATACTCCTCCGATTTCGTGGAGTGCTTCGAATACGGTCACAGAATATCCTTTTTTTATCATATCTCCGGCAAAAGAAAGTCCGGCAGGTCCTGATCCGACTACTGCAATTTTAATACCGTTTCGTGAAGTTATCTCGGGAATGGACATTTGCCCGCTTTCTCGTTCATAATCTGCAGCAAATCGTTCGAGATATCCTATTGCAACAGCCTCTTTGTGGAGTTTTTGCGTGTAAAAACATTTAGATTCACATTGTTTTTCTTGTGGGCATACCCGACCGCATACGGCAGGTAATGCACTGGTTTCTTTCAGAGTTTTTGCGGCTTCGAGAAATTCTCCTCGTTCGATATTTTTGATGAATTTCGGGATGTTGATTCCTACCGGACAGCCTGTAATGCATAAAGGATCTGGACAGTCGAGGCATCTGCAAGCTTCTGTAAGAGCTTGTTCCTTCGTAAGACCTTGGTTTACTTCTTCGGTGTTGGTGATTCGGTAAGCCGGGTCGAGTTCGTTCATGTGTACCCGGGGAATATCGATACGATCTTTGTTTTTTTTGTTCCGACGTAATTCTTCCCGCCAGCTTTCAGCTCTTTGAGCTGCCATATATTCTTTATTGTTCATAGTTTCAATATTATTCTATTCCTTTGTAAGAAGAAAGTCGCATCATCATTTCGTCAAAATCTACTTGGTGTGCGTCAAATTCAGGCCCGTCAACACAGACAAATTTTGTTTTGCCTCCCACTGTTATCCGGCATGCTCCACACATACCTGTCCCATCGACCATGATCGTGTTTAGAGAGGCTACCGTCGGTATATCGTATTTTTTTGTCAATAGAGAAACGAACTTCATCATGATTGCCGGTCCTATAGTTACACAGAGATCGACCTTTTCACGATTGATAATCTCTTCTACTCCGTTTGTTATCAATCCTTTTTTCCCATAAGAACCGTCATCGGTCATGATTACGACTTCATCCGAATTGGCTCTCATCTGTTCTTCCAAAATAATGAGTTCTTTTGTCCTTGCCGCTAAAACCGTAATGACTTTGTTTCCGGCTTTTTTAAAAGCTTCTACAATGGGGAGTAAGGGGGCGACTCCGACACCTCCGCCACAGCATATAACTGTTCCTACTTTTTCAATGTGTGTAGCTTGTCCCAAAGGTCCGACTACATCCGTAATATAGTCGCCTTCTTTCAACGCACATAGTTTTTGGGAAGAGCGGCCTACTGCTTGTACTACTAATGTGATAGTACCTTTGGCGACATCGGCGGATGCAATGGTTAACGGGATGCGTTCTCCTTTTTCTCCGACTCTCACGATTACAAAATGTCCGGCTTTTCGGGCTTTGGCTATAAGAGGAGCTTCAACAACAAGTTTTACTACTTTTTCTGAAAAATGCTCTTTGCTGATGATTTTGTTCATTGGTCGTATTTAATGATGAATTTGATCGTATTGAAATATGTGTTGATAATTACATGTACAAATTTAGGGTAAATTTCTCTTTTCTAATAATAAGAGCCTACCTAAATTTTCCGATAAGAAATATATATTCAGACTTTTTGAATCTCTTTTTGATCTTTTTATTTGTCGGATAATCCTCATGCTCAAAAAATCTTAAAACAGATCCTGAACAGAGTTTAATCGGATTTTAGAACCTGCTTAAATTTTATTTGAGTAAAGTTTGAAAGTTTCTTTTAAGGATATTTTTCTGTTTTTATGAGGAAAATAACGGACTATCTGACGAGTGAAAACAGGAAAAAACAGGAGAAAACCGTAAAGATGGCTTGATGGTATTTTTTATTGTAAAATTTGTTGTTTCTAATCTTGTTATCATAAAGAAATTGCCCATCGGACAGTAACTCCTATCGACATGAGATGTACGGGAGAAGAGAGTAGAGCTTTAGGACTTTTCCCGTTTTGACGAGAGCTTTCCCAGATTGGATTCCCGGTTATTGTACCGTCTTCGGAATATTGAAGGAACGGTTTTTCGTTTGCAGTGTCATAGATTTTTCGGACGCCATATTCTCCGTAAATACCTGCATATATGTTCTGGTGTGCTCCGAGATGCCATTTCCATCCTATTTCTGCAAATGGAGAAAGCGAGTATTTTAACTTTAAGTCCGATTTGTTCCGGGCTGCCGGATAGTTTCCGAATCCATGATTCGTAAGGTCTGTGTATTCTATATCTTCATAGGGGAAATACGCCGAAGTTTTTAATGCGGAATATCGATTATTGCGGGTTGCTGTTATTGGTATCCCTATTTTTATACCGGCTTTTGCGTATATTCCCGAATGGTTGTCGGATTGTAACTGGAAAAATATGGGAATATTCAGATAGAGGGCTTTTTGCTCTTCTCGAAAATTGGTATAGGTAAATCTGAAATCGAATGTATTTTGTTCAGAACTTCCGTCCGGTATTGAATTGGAAAGTACGGTATAATTATCAGAGTATCGGTCAATGTTGACTTTTGATCGGTATAGAGATAATTCGGTACCTGTACCGATTCCCCAGAGATCGGTTATCTTTAATAAATAACCGAGATTGAGAGATGCTCCTCCTTGAGGTTTGAATTTCCCTTCAGATACAGAATAATGTAATGCCGATATTCCGCCTGATATTCCGACCGAAATTTCATTACGCCCCGGTTGTGCCGACGAGGTTATGAAAATAAAGCAGAAGATCATGGCAAGATATGTTTTTCTCATGGGATACATATTACTTTTATTTCTCGGGATATGCCTTCCTGTGTTGTTATTTTAACGATATAGCTTCCGGGAGTGTCGGATAGTGTAAATTTTACCGAGTTGCCGATTGCCGAAAAGGTTTTGGTTTTTCCGGAAAGATCGGTGATTGTTATTTCGACTTTATTATTTTCTTTTTGCGAATCGATATATAATTTGATTTTTTCTCCTGCTTTTATCGGATTTGGATAGAGACGTATTTCGTCACCTGTGATTTGTATTTGTTTTTCACAGCTTGAGAGAGAAACGCCTTCGTCCGTAGTTACCAAAATGTGGTATTTGTCAGAACTTTGATGGTCGTCGGGTAATTTGATATAGGGTATTCCTGAACTTAAATAGTGATTATTCCGATACCAGACAAAGTCGGTAAAATGTAATCCGTTATTGTTTTCCGGATTATTGATAACGGAAAGGACATCATTCCATCGTAATAAAAGTATGTTGTTTGGTAATTTAAACAAATTGACAGAAAATTCTTGCGTGTTTTCTTTGCTTTCTGAAATTATGGTTACCGGCTGATTGAATTTGCCTCCTTCCTCGACATTTATTTCTGCTGTTCCGGATATTCGGTCTCCCATTATTATCGTAGCTCCGGGATGGGCTTCGATCTCGATCCGGGCCGAGTTTATATCGCAATCGAGAGGTATATTTAAAGTATTTTCTTGAGAAATTTCTACATCTTCACCGTTGACTTTCAACGAACGTATTCGTGCTTCGAAACTTTCTGTTTTCAGAAAAAAAGTTTCGAGATCACTCAGGGCACTGACTCCATCGGGATAGATCGCTTCAATGGTATAGGTATAGTTGTTGCCTTGGGATAATTCTTTGTCTGTTATTATCGTGTCGGTCGTTAATTCCGGAGTGATATTCGTGCCATCTCTGTATATACGAAAGTCGGGACGGTTAAACCGGATAGGAATAGAAGAACATGTTTTCGTATTTGTTTTTTGTAATAGTGCAGACCGGGGTACGGTTTGCCATTGTATTTGCGAATTTTCATCTGAGTTTTTATTCTTGACAGACCGTTTTTTTATTTCTTGTTGAGGAGGGACAACATTGCTTTGCTTTAGGGAAGAGATTCCGACTTGCAAGAAAAAGTTGTGGTCTTTATCGCTGTGTTGAGTCAGGGTTTTCCAGTTTTGCCCATCGGTAGAGTATATGTTCCCCTTTTGTGTTATAGGAACAGCGTTGTCTGTCGCAGCCGGACTATTCGTATATGATTCTGCGTATATAGAAACGGTCAAAGCTGCATCTTTTTTGATAGTGACCGGCTTGAGCAGTTTTACTTCTATTATTTGATCTTTATCTGTCGGATCGATTTTTTGCTGGTAGGAGAAGTTCCCTTGATCGATATGAAGACTGTAAGTTGCTCCTTCAACTGAAAGGAATGTGACGGATTCCAGTGTGTACCCGTCTATTTCTTGTAAGTCGTCGGTAGTCCAGCGTTGTCCGAAATAGAATGGTATTTGCTGATTGTCTTTATCTCTTAATTGCATTCTGTAAAAGTCGGTTGCATTTCCCCAAAATATTTTTTGTCGGGATATCGGCATTTGCCACTCTATTTGCAGTTCGGTTTCGTCAGTTCGTTTTATTGAAATATTTTTTGGAGGAAGTATGTCATATACATATATAGTTGCCGTATTTCCTGGGTCGGAAGCTTTGTTGTCTGCATATATTGCAGTGACGTCATAGTGATGTATGCCTACAGGCAATGCTGTTTCTGAGAAACTTGTCGAGGTCGTTGTACCTATTTCGGTACTGTTTCGGTATATCTTGTAGCGGACAGGTTGCTCGTCTCCTTTGGGTGCTTCCCAATTTACGATAGACCTTTTTTCTTCAGATGACCATTTGGCAGAGACTTGTTCGGGTACTGCTTTAGGAGGGAATGCGTAACGTCCGTCAAGGTACTCGACTCCCGATCCGATAGGATCTAGATATTTGTCGATTCTTTGATCATCGGCTGTTCCGCATTGATCCCAGAAAAGAGCTAATTTCCCGAATAGATTCCGTCCTTCTTTACGGTCGGTACAATTTGCATTTCCTCCGGTCAGAAATCCTGTTATGCGTTTGTTCTGATCGAATAACGGAGCGCCGGATGATCCGCCTTCTGTCACACCATGTCCGTTGGCAGTACTCTTGAATATAACGTTCCAGTGTCCGTCCTGCAACCCTTGCGTCGATCCGGATTTCCAAGTGTCCGATACTGCCGGTTGGTCATAAGTCGATATTTTTTTTACATCGCCTTGCGGGTGATGTATGCAGACTCCCGATTGAGGAGCTATATTCCGGCGATCCCATCCGTTATAGTATGCGTTCAGATTGTCTGGTATTTTCCCTTTTAATAATAGCAACGCTCCGTCAACACCATTTTCCAAAGGAACTCCGGCAATGTATGTGCATCCGATCATCGATACCGGAGATGTGGGGGTATTGCTCCCGCATGTCGTATTTTCATATCGGAAAAAGAATTGGGCCTGAGACAGATCGGACGCAGAGGCTTGTTCTTTAGATGAAAGCAGGCAGTGGAATGCTGTCAATAAATAAGGTTTGAGGTCTTCTTTTGTATTGTTAAGGATAGACCCGGTACATAAGAAACTGCTGGTACCTATCGGTATAATCATTTTGACGACACCGTTCTTATGATCTTGCCATTGTTCCCCTTCTTCACAGTTGATGTCAACCATACAGCTGCCAGATAGACTTTCATTGTAAGAGTCTTTAATGCTTAAATAGTTGTACCCGTATCCTATTTCTTCGATTTCGATTTCCGGATTTTGAGGGAATTCATCACTCTTAGGGGCAACATATTCGAGGATTATATCGTCTCCGGCAACGAATTCGGTTGCAAACTTCCCTTTTCCGGGGTGAGTTTTGTGTGTATAAGCTCCCAATATATGAGTATGTGCAGAGTTATATATGAATAGCTTGCTTCCGATCGGGAGATTGAATTTTTTATAATAAAGAGAGATTGCCTTGGCTTTATTTGCCATGATCCGGAGTTGCCAGATGCGTTCTCCTCCCGGAAGAGTACTCCATGCTCCGGAATTTTCAGGAGAAAAAGAGGCCGGGAGCAATACTGCCACACGAGGAGGTAAGAATTCCTCTTTCATGCGTTCATCATCTGCCTTTAGATCATCGAGTGAAAAAGGGATATATATGTTTTTGATTCCATTTTTTTTGTTTTGAAGGCTTCTTGTCTTTTGGGATGCAGGATACATGAAACTGGGCGGAGTACCTCCCTCGCTTATTTGTGCGTATGAAGAAAAAACGGTTGCAGAAAATAGGATGATTGTGACCCATAAAAAATATAATGTTTTATGGGTCGACAGGGTATAATATTTCTTGTTTTGCGACATCTGTTATTTATCCTTTTTCTGGTTACGATGCCCCCATCGTTTCTTTTTCTTCAGTAGATTTTCAAAGAAAAGCCTTAATCCGATAAAACGGGTATAGTCTCGTTGTACGTCCATCGCTCGAGGATCGCTGAAAAAAGAGAGTTGACTTTCTTTCCCGAATTGTTCGGGATAGAGGACGACTATGTTATTTCCGGCAAAATATTTGGATAAAAATGACGGAAGTTTGTCGAATTCTGTATTATAGGATACGGAAGTATGTCTTGCACTTACAATGATGAACAAATCGTCTTGCAAGACGATTCCGGTTAACATAAGAATATCTTCCCAACTATCCAATATCTCGAATTCATTTCGGATGTTGTATTTTCCTTTACGGAGTATGGCTTTTAATTGTATTATGGTATTGGGATGAGCATAGAATATCGCCCGGCATCCGATTTGTTTTGCCATATTGGCCACTCTGTCAACCCATTTGACGAATCCGGTTTCAAATTCTGCTTTTTCAGGAACGGCTATGACAATGCGTGTTACCGTATTGACCGGAATGGTGCATTTGGTGATCGCAACCATTTTGTTTGTTCCTTTTAGTAAACTTTCGGTTTTTGTTCCGAAAAAACTATCTACGATGTTGGCTTTGTGATGCAATCCGATAACTATTTCCGAGATATTTTTTTCTTTCATTGTGTGAATGATACCACTTGCGATATTCATATCGTACCGAGCTATGGTTTCCATTTCGACATCTGCAGATGAAGCTATCTTGGCTGCTTTTTGCAAAGCATTTTTGGCATTGAATCCGTTGTCTTGCGATTTGTCATCGGTGACATTTATTGCATATAAAGGTGTTTTCTTTTTCGGATTTTTCAATAGTATTGCCAAATTTACAAGGTTTTCTATTGTATCGGGATTTGCTATCGGAATCAGAATACGTTCTTCTCCCGTATCTATTTTGTCTTTGAGATAGTCGTCTTGTTGTTGCTTAGTTACAAGTTCACGTGCGGCTTTTTCGGTCACGAAAGAACTGATAGTACATGTTACGAGAATCATGATGACCGTTCCGTTCAACACATTAGAATTGAATATTCCGAGGTCATATCCGATAAGTACGGCGGCTAAGGTTGCTGCTGCTTGTGCATTACTGAGTCCGAAAATCATATTTCGGTCAACTTTCGGAAGTTTAAATGTTTTTTGAGTAAACCATGCTGCTATCCATTTGGATGCCGTAGCAACGATTGACATATTGATTGCTACGATGATGGCCTCTGTACTGCTGAACACACCGTGCAAATTGATCAACATTCCGACTCCGATGAGGAAATAGGGAATAAAAAGTGCATTTCCTACAAATTCGATCCGGTTCATTAGAGGAGAAACAGCCGGGATAAACCGATTGAGGACGACACCGGCAAAAAATGCTCCGATAATTGCTTCGAGTCCGGCAAGTTGTGCCATGAATGATGCAGAGAACACTAAGGCTAATACAAAAATATATTGGGATACGTTGTCGTCGTATTTTTTGAAAAACCATCGGGTGATGCGAGGAAAGGAATATATGACAATCGTGCAGAAAATCGTTATCGATATTAAGAGGCGAATCCAGAATATCTCATTGATTTCGCCTTGTTGCATTCCTGCAATTACGGCAAGGATGATAAGCGCTCCTAATACGGTAATGATAGTGCCGGCAATGGTTGTTGTGACAGATGTGGCCCGTGATATGCCATAACGACTTACTATCGGATAGGCTACCAAGGTGTGAGAGGCATACATGCTTGCCAGCAAGATAGAGGTTTCCAGATTGAAGTGTAGGGTATAATAGCTGATTGTCGTCCCTAATATCATCGGGATAAAAAAAGTATATAGTCCGAATACGATACCTTGCGTTTTGTTTTTCTTGAAATCGTTAATATCCATCTCAAGGCCGGCTAAAAACATCAGGTAAAGAAGACCTACATTTCCGAATATCTGGAAACTGCTGTCTCGTTCGAGTAATCCGAATCCATGAGGTCCAATAATCATCCCGGCAATGATCAGTCCGATGATGTGAGGAATCCGGAATCGGTTAAGGAGTAATGGAGCAAAGAGAATGATAGTTAATACGATAAAGAATATCAGTACCGGATTTGTAAATGGTAGGGCTGGTATTATATTTTCTATGTTCATACTAACTTTTTGTTTGTTGTGAGAAAATACTTTGTGATTTCTCAAAGATTGTCCGAAAAAAAATCAGACAGGCTAAAATTCTTTACAAAAGTACAAAAAAGAGGATTAAAAATGAAAAGATATTAGAAATTGTAAATATGAGGATCGATTTATTGTAGATTTTCTTCTTTTTATATGGATAATCGTGCAAAATGTTTTAATTTTGCAGCATGAACGTGTATTATTGTTATTGAAATATAAAAAAATACCGAACAAAAGAAACTGTATTTAATAGGTTATAAATAAACAAAGAAATGAAAGTAGCTATTGTTGGTGCAAGCGGTGCGGTAGGCCAGGAGTTTCTCCGTGTATTGGATGAAAGAAATTTCCCGATAGATGAATTGTTGTTGTTCGGCTCTTCTCGTAGTGCCGGATCTGAATATGTTTTCCGGAATAAAAAAATTGTAGTGAAGGAGCTGAAGCATAATGACGATTTTAAAGGCGTGGACATTGCTTTTACTTCTGCCGGTGCAGGAACATCAAAAGAGTTTGAATCGACGATTACGAAATATGGAGCTGTGATGATCGATAACTCGAGCGCTTTTCGTATGGATGACGATGTGCCTTTGGTCGTTCCGGAGGTGAATGGCCCGGATGCAAAAATTCGTCCTCGAGGAGTGATTGCCAATCCAAATTGTACGACAATTCAGATGGTTGTAGCATTGAAAGCTATCGAAGATTTGTCTCATATAAAGGCCGTACACGTAGCTACATATCAGGCTGCCAGCGGTGCTGGGGCATCGGCAATGGCAGAGTTGGTCCATCAATATGAAGAGTTGATGAAGGGAGATAAACCGACGATAGAGAAATTTTATTATCAGTTAGCATATAACGTAATTCCTCAGGTAGATGTGTTTACCGATACATTGTATACGAAGGAGGAGATGAAAATGTACAACGAGACGCGGAAAATTATGCATTCTGATGTGAAAGTGAGTGCTATGTGCGTACGTGTTCCAGTTATGCGTGCTCATTCAGAGTCTATTTGGGTAGAAACCGAGCGTCCTATTTCGGTTGCTGAGGCACGTGAGGCATTTTCTAAAGCGGAGGGCGTTGTTTTGATGGATGATCTTGCAAACAAGATATATCCTATGCCGCTCGATATTGCCGGGAAAGATCCAGTGTATGTCGGTCGTGTGCGTGAGGATCTTGCTAATCCGAACGGGTTGACATTTTGGACTGTGAGTGATCAGATAAAGAAAGGTGCTGCACTGAACGCTGTACAGATTGCCGAGTATTTGATCCGTGAAAAAGCTCTTTGATAAGAAACAGATTAGTCATAACATAACAATTAACTGATACGAGGCGACCCATCATATATGAGTCGCCTCGTATTGTTTGGAAGCTGTTTTCTATCGGTAAAGAGACTTTTGCCGGATTGCCGTTCTTTTTGAAAATTTATTTCGGATAGTTCTTTTGAGTATGTTTTGTCGTTTTTATGAGGATGATAGAGGCTATCTGACGAGTGAAAAACGAGAAAACAGATCGGGAGAAAACGTAAAAATGACCTGATAATATTTTCTGTATCGGAAAATTGAGTCGGGCTTTTAATTTATTGGAAAAGAAATATTATCTTTCGGTCTGTTTTCGGTTCTTTTCCTTCTTTTTCGCTTCATTGTTTGAGAAGACTTCGGTGTTTGCAACCTATGAAACCGAATATTCTTAGAAAAAGAAACCAGAAGATTTTCTCAGAATAAATTAAAAAACAGTTTCTAAAAACCTGACTTATGGAAAAAGGAAATTATCCTACCGATTTGGATAGTCTTTTTAGAATAATAGATGAAGAGATTTATTGTTCGGAGGATTCCAAAAAACCTTTGATCGGTATAACTACATATACGAAAGAGGGGGCTTCTTGTGTCGCTAATCTTTATGTAAATTCGGTTATTCAGGCCGGTGGCAGCCCGGTACTTATTCCATTGTGTGATGATATTGCCTTGTTGTCGGGAATTGTAGCCCGTTTAGACGGGTTGCTGCTAACAGGAGGAGGGGATATTTCACCTTTGTTTTTGAATGAAGAGCCGCATCCTAAACTTCAAGATGTGGATTTATCCCGGGATTGTTGGGAGATTGCAGTGTTACGTATGGCTTCTTTGAGGCAAATTCCGATTTTTGGAATTTGTAGAGGACATCAGTTGATTAATGCTGTGTTCGGAGGGAAAAATTATCAGGATATTCCGAGCCAACATTTAGGTGAGATCATTCAACATTCCCAGAAACAGCCTCGCGAATTTGTATCGCATACGGTTACCGTAAAGTCGGATACTTTGTTGGCTTCATTGATCGGTGAGGGACGTATAGCTGTAAATTCTATTCATCATCAAGGGGTGAGGGAGGTTGCTCCGGGATTTATCGAGAGCGCAGTTGCGCCCGATGGTGTCAATGAAGGCATGGAGTCTAAAACGGCGTCGATTTTTAGTGTGCAGTGGCATCCTGAAGGTTTGGTGTGTGCCGGCAATAAGAAGATGCTGAATTTGTTTGTTCATTTGGTTAAAGAAGCGGAAATATATGCTCGAGCGAAAAATTTTCATCTTCGACATGTCTCATTAGATTCTCATTGTGATACTCCCATGTTTTTCCCTGAAAAGATAGATATCGGGGTTAGGGATACTCGTCTGAAGGTCGATTTGCCTAAGATGAGGGACGGGCAGATCGATGCGGAATGTATGGTGGCTTATTTGCCTCAAAGAGAACGGGATGATATTGCTCATGAAGCTGCTACCCGGAGGGCTGATGCTATATTGAATGAATTGAAACGTCAGATATCCGTACATCGGGATAAAGTCGGACAGGCATTTTCAAGAAAAGATCTTATCGAGTTGAAACATGCTGGGAAGAAGGCTGTTTTTTTAGGGATTGAAAATGGGTATGCTATCGGAAAAGATTTTTCTAATTTGTCTCGTTTCAGGGACATGGGAGTCGTATATATGACTCTGTGTCATAATGGGAATAACGACATTTGCGATTCTGCCAGCGGTGAGCCTGAGCATAATGGATTGAGTGATTTCGGGAAAAGTGTGGTGCGAGAGATGAATCGAATAGGAATGATGGTGGATCTTTCTCATGCTTCGGAAAAATCTTTTTATGATGCGTTGGAAGTGAGTTCAGCTCCGATTATAGCATCGCATTCATCATGCCGTGCCATTTGTGACCATCGGCGAAATTTGACCGATGAGCAGATCGTTGCTTTAGCCCGCCACGGAGGTGTTGTCCAGATTTGTTTGTATTTGAATTTTCTTACTTCAAAGGAGAATGCTGATGTAAAATGTATCGTAGAGCATATCAATCATGTTGTAAAACTGGTGGGTGTGGATTATGTCGGCATTGGCTCTGATTTTGACGGAGGAGGGGGAATTCCGGGATGCGATGCCGCAAATGAGTTGATAAATATTACTAAAGAATTGATTCGGCAGGGATATTCGGAGAACGATCTTGCAAAAATATGGGGAGGTAACTTTTTGCGTGTGATGGATCAGGTGCAACGGGTTTGTTGATCTTACCCCTTAAAAAGTGTAAACAAACGGGTCGTTTTACTGTATTCGTAGAAAAATCCTGTATCTTTACAAGGTTTTCTTGCTTATGAAAGACGGTGACTGTTCTAAAAAGAAATAAGATGTCTATAAATATGTTTAACCGAAAACGAATGTTCGTCCCTCTTCTTTGTGTAGCGGGGCTATTGTTGTTTCAATTGGTTTCTTGTAAAAATAAAACTGTTTCGTCATCTGTTCAAGAGAGTGCCCCTGTTGTCGATGTCCCTGTTTTTAATGCAGATAGTGCGTATGCATATATGCAAAAGCAAGTAGATTTCGGGTATCGAATACCCAATACTCCGGAACATTTGGCTACGGCTTCTTATCTGGCTTCGGAATTAAACCGTCATGGTGCGGAGGTACAGGTGCAGGATGCAGATGTGGTTGCTTTTGACGGGACTGTATTGCATGCGAAGAACATAATAGGAATCTTTAGTCCTGAGAAAACGGACCGAATATTGCTATTTGCACATTGGGATAGTCGTCCTTTTGCCGATAATGATCCGGATGAGGCGAACCATCGGAAGCCTGTTTTGGGGGCTAACGATGGAGCCAGTGGTGTGGGTGCTTTGCTTGAAATTGCCCGGCAGATCGGAATGAAGTCTCCTCAAGTGGGTGTAGATATTATCTTTTTCGATGCAGAAGATTATGGTCAACCCTATTTTTCGACTCATTCTGAAGTGCAGGATTCTTGGGCATTGGGTACTCAATATTGGGTGCGTCGCCCGCATCGTCCCGGTTATCGGGCACGTTTCGGAATTTTGTTGGATATGGTAGGCGGAGAAAATGCTGTTTTTGCTCGTGAAAAAGCTTCATTACAGTATGCTCCGGGGATTGTTGATAAAGTTTGGAAGAAAGCACAGTCTTTAGGTTATGGGAAATATTTTTCCGATAATGAGGGGGGATACATTATCGATGATCATGTATATGTCAATAAAATGGGCATTCCGAGTATCAATATAATACAGTATGATGCATCTTCTGATTCGGGATTTAATCCGCAGTGGCATACGGTACACGATACGATGGATCATATCGATAAGGAGACTTTAAAGGCTGTCGGACAGACTGTATTGGCAGTTATATATAATGAGTAAATTAATGAACGGGATATGAAAACTATAAATGAGTTACAGGATGAAATTGTAGAAGAGTTCTCGGCTTTTGACGATTGGATGGATAAATATGCTTTGTTGATCGACTTGGGCAACTCTTTGAAACCTTTGGATGAAAAATATAAAACCGAGAATAATCTGATTGAAGGATGCCAGAGCCGCGTGTGGCTACAAGCTGATTATAAAGATGGAAAGGTCTTTTTTCAGGGGGAAAGCGATGCTGTGATTGTGAAAGGTCTGGTTTCGTTGCTTATAAATGTTCTTTCGGGTCATACACCGGATGAAATATTGAATTCGGAATTGTATTTTATCGAGAAAATCGGTTTGAAGGAGCATTTGTCTCCGACCCGTTCAAACGGACTGTTGTCGATGGTGAAGCAGATGCATCTTTATGCGTTAGCTTTTAAAGTCAAGAATGAGAAATAACTACTTAAATAATTATTTAACTATAAATCTTACATTATGTTTAAAAAACACCCTAAAGGATTAATTGCCGCGGCTCTTGCCAATATGGGAGAACGTTTTGGCTTTTATATTATGATGGCAATTCTGACGTTGTTTATTTCTGCAAAGTTCGGATTGTCTGAGACTACGACCGGATATATTTATTCTGCGTTTTATGCTTCGATCTATATACTTGCATTGGTGGGAGGAGTGATTGCCGATAAGACAAAGAATTTTAAGGGAACGATTCTTGCCGGTTTGATTATGATGGCTATTGGCTACCTTATTATTGCTATTCCTACCCCGACTCCTGTTCCGAGTTTAGGGCTTTATCTGGCTCTTACATGTTTCGGATTATTGGTAATTGCTTTTGGAAATGGTCTG
Organism: Coprobacter fastidiosus; assembly: GCF_982245605.1. Classification (NCBI taxonomy): domain Bacteria; kingdom Pseudomonadati; phylum Bacteroidota; class Bacteroidia; order Bacteroidales; family Barnesiellaceae; genus Coprobacter; species Coprobacter fastidiosus. The sequence goes on from NZ_CEVCIF010000009.1 coordinate 48,574, forward strand.
TTTAAAGGAAATTTGCAAGCATTGGTCGGTCAGATGTATGATAATCCGAAATATTCGAGTTTACGTGATTCGGGATTCCAGATTTTCTATATGTTTATCAATATCGGGGGATTTTTTGCTCCGTGGATTGCAATCGGAGTGAGAAACTGGTGGCTGAAAGTAAACCATTTTGATTATGATGCATCGTTACCCGAGCTTTGTCATCAGTATTTAGAGCAAGGAAGCAGTATGCCTGCACAGGCTATGGATAATCTGAGCACTTTAGCTAATAACGTTTGCCTGGATGGTACGCAGGTAACAGATATGAATGTATTTGTGAACAGTTATTTGGATGTGTTTAACCGGGGATTTCAGTATGCTTTTATGGCAGCAATCGTGGCTATGTTGATATCTTTGGTTATTTATGTGGTAAATAAGAACCGTTTCCCAGATCCGGCTAAAAAAGAGAATAGCAATGCCGATACAGTTTCTGCGGTGAGCAGAGAAGATATAAAAATGAGTGCCACAGAAATAAAGCAACGTATTTATGCTCTGTTTGCTGTGTTCGGTGTGGTTATATTCTTTTGGTTGTCTTTTCATCAGAATGGATATTCGTTGACGTATTTTGCCCGGGATTATGTGGACTTGAGCGTAATAAATATTAATTTAGGGTTTACTCAGATTAAGGGAGCGGAAATATTTCAATGTGTGAATCCGTTTTTTGTTGTAGCGCTTACTCCATTGATCATGTGGTTTTTCGGGATGTTGAAGGCAAAAGGGAAAGAACCTTCTACTCCGATGAAGATCGCTATCGGTATGGGTATAGCGGCATTGGCGTATGTCTTTTTGATGGTATTCTCTTTGACTTTGCCGGCAAAGGATGCTTTAAGTTCGATGACTACTGCAGAAATTGACGCAATTCGGGTGACTCCATGGATTATGATCGGTTTGTATTTTATTCTTACCGTGGCAGAGTTGTTTATTTCTCCGCTAGGATTATCTTTCGTATCGAAAGTAGCACCTCCCCATTTGCAGGGATTGATGCAGGGTTGTTGGCTTGCTGCGACAGCAGTAGGTAACTCCTTATTGTTCATCGGAGGTATTTTATATACTACTGTGCCGATTTGGGCTTGTTGGCTGGTGTTTGTCGGTGCGACTGCCGCATCGATGATTGTGATGCTTTCTATGGTGAAGTGGTTGGAACGTGTAGCTAATTAACAGATGTAATAATGTGATTAACGATTGAGTATTGTGGTATTTCTTAAGAGATACTCTTTACTCAATCGTTTTTATTGGGGTCGGTATGAGAACTTCCAGAAAGTTATGGATAGGGAAATCGGCGGGAGAGGTAATACAAGGAGAAAACAGCTTTGATATTATCCGGTATTTTTTGTCTTTTGCCGTACTGGTCGGTCATTTTAGGGTGATTACCGGAATTCCGTATTATTTCCCGATGAGTTCTGTGGATGCGGTACATGGATTTTTTATTTTAAGCGGTTTTCTCGTTTTTTATAGTTATATGCGTAATCCCGATATCCGTCATTATACAGAGAGACGGACTCGTCGGATATTGCCTCCCTATGTTTTTATTGTGACTTTGTGCTGGATGGGGGGAGTCCTGGTCTCTACTCTTCCTGTGGGAGAATATTTGTTCTCGGCTCAGTTATGGAAATATATTGCGGCAAATTATTCTTTTCTTAATTTTATTGAGCCTGCTTTGCCCGGCTGTTTTCAGGGTGAAGCCGTAAACGGTTCTCTATGGACGATGAAGGTGGAAATTCTGTTATATATAACAGTGCCGATAGTATATTATTTGATGAAAAAGTATCGGCCTTTTCCTGTTTTTATTGTCATATTTATATTTTCTACATTATATAATGAATTATTTTATTACTTGAATGAGAAAACGGGGAATGAAATATTCGGAATTTTGAAAAGACAGGTAGGCGGGCAACTCCTTTATTTTTATTCCGGAACATTGGTTTTGCTGTGTTTTGATTATTTCCGTAGATATATTAAGTTTTTATTTCCGGTCGCGGTATTGGTGTGCTATTTTAGATATGATGTGCCTTTATTAATATATGTCGAGCCATTAGCTTTTGCTGTGGTGCTTATCGGGTGTGCGTATTATATAAAATGGTTTGTTTTTATGCGTAAATTCGGAAATGTAGCATACGGAATCTATTTGTTTCATTTTCCGGTTATCCAGTTCTCTATTTGGTTGGGTATTAATGAAAAAAGTCATATTCTTTGTTTTGCTTTTTGCGTTGTGGGTACGTTGCTTCTTTCTGTTTTATCGTGGCTTTTGCTGGAAAAACCGATTCTTTCCAATAGAGTATTTTCTTCTAAATAGCTTTGTGTTTCTAAGAGCCTGTCTAAGCTTTGCTCGGGTTTAGAACAGTTCGAGTTGCCGTTCGAGAAGCTGGAAGGTCATTCGGTGATAAGGTGTAGTCCCGAATTTTCGGATCGCAGTTCGATGAGCTTTAGTGGGATAACCTTTGTTTTTGTCCCAATTATATTGTGGATATTGTTCGTGAATAGCATTCATATAATCGTCCCGATATGTTTTTGCTAACACGGATGCTGCTGCGATCGATAGAAAACGTCCGTCTCCTTTTATTTCACAACTATGCGGAATATTTTGGTACGGTTTGAATCGGTTGCCGTCGATTAGAAGATACTCGGGGCGTACTGATAATTGTTCGATGGCACGATGCATTGCAAGGAAAGATGCGTTCAGAATATTTATTTTGTCAATTTCTTCCGGTGATACGCAACCTACAGCCCAAGCGATAGCTTCTTTTTCTATTAAAGGTCGGAGTTCATATCGTTGTTTTTCGGTCAGTTTCTTTGAGTCGTTTAATGTCTCGCATGTGAAATCGGATGGTAAAATGACCGCTGCTGCATATACGGCACCGGCCAGACAACCGCGGCCGGCTTCATCGCATCCGGCTTCAACAACATTTTTATTTTTGTATTGTAGTAGCATTATCTGTTTATATTATTATTTCGATATTGAGTTTGATAAACCATTGTCCATTTTCTTTCTCGACAAATCCGAATTTATGTGTTTTGCTATCTCCCATAGATAGTTTTGCGTTTTGATAAAGATATTTGTCAAATTCAGCTCGTTTTGTTGAGTCGAGTAGTTCTATTCCTCCGCATGTGTCGATTATGGCAAATGTCCGAGTGTGTCCGTATCCTCGATAGCGTTTTGTCGATCGTAAACCTGTGGCTAAAGCATATAAAAATTGTTGTACTTTGTATTCGTAAAAATTGTTTTTGTAAATTAACTCCTCTTTTATTTTATAAGGGTTAGTATTTTTTATTTCGGTTATTATTTCAGGAATTGCGGACAATCCGGTTGTGTAAAATAACCGTGTTATTTCTGCAAGTAATTTTGGGAAATGCAGGTCTATCATGCATAAATTTTCTAAAAAGAATTTATTTTCAGTTGTTGTATATTTTAACTTCCCTCCCAGTCTATAAATCTCTGTAAGTCGTTGTTGCACTTCTTGAGCTCCGTCAATTCTGTTGATACGATTACTTTCAGGGTTGGAGAATTTAACATTCTGGATGTCGTATTTCAGATTGTTTGCCCGGTTGGCAGGCAATATGTTCCATTTAGATTTTATACAAACAGTAATTTCTTGGCGTTGAGCGATCTCTTTTTCCGGATCGAAATAAATGACAGAAAAATCGCTTTTATCATCTGCTGTGCTTTGAAACCATGTATAATGAAGAGTTTCGAGAATAGGATCACAGTTTGAAACGGAATAGTCGCTTTCTTTTGGTGTCTGTAAAGTTGAAAGAATTTCTGTAGCAGCATTTTTACATTTTATACGAGGCATTCTTTGAGTCTCTTCACCCCGTCTGACTAAGACTTCTGTCGGTGTCAGTTGATATGTTATTTTTCCGCATTCGTCGTTTCTTATAAGTTTTGAAACCGGATAGAAAGAGTATTCGTTTTGAAAATTATCTTTGTAAAAATAAATATTTCCTTCATTGATTATATGTAGTAAGGCATACGCTTTAGCCCATTCTGTTTGGTTTCCTATAAGCTGCATAAAGATAAAATTTGGAGTGTTCATGAACAAAAATACAAGATATTTTGTTTATCTTATACTTCGTGAGAGAAAAATGAAGGTTTGCCGATCGAAAAATTGATTCGATGAGGTTTGGTTGATTTTATGTAATTTGTTGTGTTGTTATTTAGTTTGATTTAAAGTTGGAAGATGGAGGACGATTCTGTAGTGGGATTGTCCTCTTTTCTTTAAATGTACAGATTTTTTTCTCGTTATTTTTATTTTTGAGTTTTTGATGTGCATTAGAAAGAGTGTGAAGTTGCGAGAATTTTATTCTCTTTTTATTTGGTTTCTAATGATTTAGTGGTTATCTTTGCATCGTTTTTGATGGTAAAATAGGCCGGTGCACTTATGTAACTATTTGATAGGCAGGGTGTAATGGCTATTTTGGCGTCTTTTACGTAGAAATAAAAAATTGCGATTTATAAATTTAAAGATTAAAAAAAGTTCTAAGAAATGCCTACAATTCAGCAATTAGTAAGAAAAGGACGGGTTGTTTTGGAAGACAAAAGTAAATCTCCTGCATTGGATTCATGTCCTCAAAGACGTGGGGTTTGTGTCAGGGTTTATACTACGACTCCCAAGAAGCCTAACTCTGCAATGCGTAAAGTAGCAAGGGTGCGTTTGACAAATGGTAAAGAGGTTAACTCTTATATTCCGGGAGAAGGACACAATTTGCAAGAACACTCTATCGTATTGGTACGGGGTGGTCGTGTGAAAGACCTTCCGGGTGTGCGTTATCACATTGTTCGCGGTACTTTGGATACTGCAGGTGTTGGTGGCCGTACGCAACGCCGCTCAAAATACGGTGCTAAGAGACCGAAACCGGGTGCTCCTGCAGCAAAAGGTAAAAAGTAATTTTGTCGAGGGACAAAGAAGAGAATTTAAAATTAGTGTAAAACGCTAGTTTGAGTTTATTGGATAGGCTGATTAGGTTGAGTAAATAAAGCCGGCGGGCTTTGTTGAAGATGTGATAAGCAACCAAAAACAAGAACAACAATTTTTTGTAAAAATGAGAAAAGCAAAACCAAAGAAACGGGTCGTTCTTCCTGATCCGGTCTTCAGTGATGTTAAGGTTACGAAGTTTGTTAACCATTTAATGTATGATGGCAAGAAAAATGTTGCCTATACGATTTTCTATACTGCTTTGGAAAATGTAAAGACGAAATTGTCTGATGACGAAAAATCGGCTCTTGAAATTTGGAAAAAAGCATTGGAAAATATTACTCCTCAAGTAGAGGTGAAATCTCGCCGTGTGGGTGGTGCTACATTTCAAGTTCCTACGGAAATCCGCCCCGATCGTAAAGAATCTATTTCAATGAAAAATTTAATACAGTATGCCCGTAAAAGAGGCGGTAAGACGATGGCAGACAAGTTGGCTGCAGAAATCGTTGACGCTTATAATGAACAGGGCGGAGCTTTCAAACGGAAAGAAGATATGCACAAAATGGCCGAGGCTAACCGTGCATTTGCTCACTTTAGATTTTAATTGAAAATAAACAAGGAATACAACGATGGCAAAAGCTGATGAATTATTGAAATATACCAGAAATATTGGTATTATGGCACATATCGATGCCGGAAAGACTACGACTTCTGAACGTATTCTTTTCTATACCGGATTGACTCATAAAATCGGTGAGGTACATGACGGGGCAGCGACAATGGACTGGATGGAGCAGGAGCAGGAACGAGGTATTACGATTACCTCTGCTGCGACTACTACATGGTGGAATTATGCTGGAGATAAATTTAAGATAAACCTGATCGATACTCCGGGGCACGTGGATTTTACCGCAGAGGTAGAACGTTCGCTTCGTATATTGGATGGAGCTGTTGCTGCATTTTGTGCTGTAGGTGGTGTTGAGCCTCAGTCTGAAACAGTATGGCGTCAGGCTGATAAATATAATGTTCCGCGTATCGGTTATGTGAATAAAATGGACCGCTCAGGGGCAAACTTCTTTGAAGTAGTGCGTCAATTGAAAGATGTGCTCGGTGCAAACCCTTGCCCGATTGTTATTCCTATTGGAGCGGAAGAAACATTCAAGGGATTGATCGACCTGATCACTATGAAGGCTATTTATTGGCATGATGAGACGATGGGGGCGGATTTCAGCATTGAAGAAATTCCGGCAAGTTTAAAAGAAGAGGCTGAAGAATGGCGTGAAAAGATGCTTGAGAAGGCTGCGGAATGTGATGATGCATTGATGGAAAAATTCTTTGATGATCCTACTACGATTACGGAAGACGAAATACGTGCTGCTATCCGTAAAGGTACTTTGGCAATGCAAATCGTTCCGATGCTTTGTGGGTCTTCTTTCAAGAATAAAGGAGTTCAAACTTTGTTGAATGCCGTTTGTGCTTATTTGCCGAGTCCTGTAGATACGCCGGCTATCATTGGTCATGATCCTAATGATCCGGATAAAGAAATTTCAAGAAAACCGTCTTCAGAAGAACCGATGGCTGCTTTGGCGTTCAAAATAGCTGTCGATCCGTATGTGGGACGTCTTTGTTTCTTCCGTGTTTATTCTGGAGAAATCCCGGCCGGATCGTATGTGTTGAATACTCGTTCGGGTAAAAAAGAACGTGTATCTCGTTTGTTCCAGATGCATTCTAATAAACAAAATCCTAAGGACGTTATCGGTTGTGGTGATATCGGCGCCGGCGTTGGTTTTAAAGATATCCGTACCGGTGATACTCTATGTGCAGAAGATGCTCCGATTGTTCTTGAATCTATGGATTTCCCTGATCCGGTTATCGGTATTGCTGTTGAGCCTAAGACTCAAAAGGATATGGATAAACTTAGTCTCGGTTTGCAGAAATTGGCAGAAGAGGATCCAACCTTTACTGTTAAGTCTGATGAGGAAACAGGCCAGACGGTTATTAGTGGTATGGGTGAACTTCATCTTGATATTATCATTGATCGTCTGAAACGTGAATTCAAAGTTGAGTGTAATCAAGGTCGTCCTCAGGTATCCTATAAAGAAGCTATTACTCAACCGGTTGAGCTTCGCGAAGTTTATAAAAAGCAAACGGGTGGACGTGGTAAATTTGCTGATATTATCGTTCGTGTTGAACCTGCAGATCCTGATTTTGAAGGAAGTTTGCAGTTTGTCGATGAAGTGAAAGGTGGTAATATCCCCAAAGAATTCATCCCTTCTATCCAGAAAGGTTTTACTACGGCAATGAGAAATGGTGTATTGGCCGGATATCCGCTGGATCAGTTGAAGGTTACTGTAATCGACGGATCTTTCCATCCTGTCGATTCTGACCAGTTATCATTCGAGGTTTGTGCTATTCAAGCGTTTAAAAAAGCGTGTGAAAAAGCAAAACCCGTGTTGCTCGAGCCGATTATGAAGATCGAAGTTGTGACTCCGGAAGAAAGCATGGGTGATGTGATCTCTGACTTGAACAAGCGTCGTGGTCAGGTAGAGGGAATGGAATCAAGCCGTTCAGGTGCTCGTATCGTGAAAGCGAAAGCTCCTTTGGCAGAAATGTTCGGATATGTGACTTCTTTACGTACGATTACCTCAGGACGTGCAACATCTACTATGACGTTCTCTCATTATGCAGAGGTCAGCACAGCAATTGCAAAACAAGTATTGACTGAAGCTCAAGGACGCGTAGATTTATTATAAGATAATAAAAAAAGTAGCAGGTTAGCGAATGACTCTTAACCTGCTGCTTAATATGTTTTTAATTTTTCAAATCAATAAAACACGAATGAGTCAAAAAATTAGAATTAAATTGAAATCTTATGATCATAACTTGGTCGATAAATCGGCTGAGAAGATCGTAAAGACTGTGAAAGCAAGCGGGGCCGTTGTAAGCGGGCCTATACCTTTGCCTACACACAAACGTATTTTCACTGTAAACCGTTCGACTTTTGTCAATAAAAAGTCGAGAGAGCAGTTTGAATTGTCTTCTTACAAAAGACTGATCGATATTTACAGTTCTACTGCAAAGACTGTAGATGCATTGATGAAATTGGAATTGCCGAGCGGTGTAGAAGTAGAAATTAAAGTGTAATTTTTTAATTAAAGAGAAATGCCAGGATTATTAGGAAAAAAAATCGGAATGACATCCGTTTTCAGTGCTGATGGAAAAAATGTTCCATGCACTGTTATCGAAGTGGGTCCTTGTGTAGTTACTCAGATTAAAACTGTTGAAGTTGACGGTTATGAAGCTGTTCAGGTAGGTTTTGAAGATAAGAAAGAAAAACATACCAATAAACCAGAAATGGGACACTTCAAAAAGGCCGGAGTAACCCCCAAGAGACACTTGGCCGAGTTCAAGGGTTTTGAGACAGAGTACAAATTGGGAGATGTTATTTCTATCGATTTGTTCGCAGAAGATGATTTTGTCGATGTAGTCGGAACTTCGAAAGGAAAAGGTTACCAAGGTGTTGTAAAACGTCATGGTTTTGGAGGTGTTGGCCAAACAACTCATGGTCAGCATAACCGTTTGCGTGCTCCGGGTTCTATCGGTGCATGTTCTTATCCTGCCCGTGTGTTCAAAGGAACTCGTATGGCTGGTCAAACAGGTAATGAGAGAGTAACTGTACAAAACCTGCAAGTGTTAAAGGTAATACCAGAACATAATCTTTTGATGATCAAGGGTTCTGTACCGGGATGTAAAGGTTCAATCGTAATAATAGAAAAGTAATGGAACTGAGCGTATATAACATAAAAGGTGAAGATACAGGAAAAAAGGTTACGTTGAACGATGCTGTCTTCGGCATTGACGTTAACGAACATGCCATATACCTGGATGTGAAGCAGTTCATGGCTAATAAACGTCAGGGAACTCATAAATCTAAAGAGAGAAGCGAAATCTCGGGAAGTACCCGTAAATTGAAAAAACAAAAAGGTACTGGTGGTGCTCGTTCTGGAGATATCAATTCTCCGGTAATGGTAGGTGGTGCCCGTGTTTTCGGTCCGAAACCGAGAGATTATAGTTTCAAATTGAATAAAAAAGTGAAGGCTTTGGCTCGTAAATCGGCTTTGTCGTTGAAAGCTCAAGACAATGCTATTGTCGTGGTAGAAGACTTCTCTTTCGAAGCTCCTAAAACAAAAGAATTTGTTAGCGTTGCTAAAAACTTGCAACTTGCTGATAAAAAGTTGCTTTTAGTTTTAGCAGACCAAAATAAAAACATATATTTGTCAGCTCGTAATGTCGTGAAGGCAAAAGTTGTAACAGTTTCTGAACTAAACACTTACAAAGTACTTGATTGTGCAAGTCTTGTTTTGACCGAAAGTTCAGTTGCTGCTATTAATAATTTTTAATGTAAAGGAGGCGAAATAATGGCAATTATTATTAAACCGATTGTTACAGAAAAGATGACTGCTATGGCTGATAAGTTGAATCGCTATGGCTTTGCAGTTTGTCCGGATGCCAATAAACAGCAAATTAAAAAAGCTGTTGAGGAAATGTATAATGTAACAGTTGTGGATGTAAATACAATGAACCACAAAGGCAAGAAGAAAAGCCGTTACACAAAAGCTGGTTTGATCGTAGGTAGAACTGCGTCATACAAAAAGGCCTTGGTTACATTGAAAGAAGGTGAATCGATTGATTTTTATAGCAATATTTAATTAAAAAATGGCAGTACGTAAATTAAAGCCCACAACACCGGGGCAGAGACACAAAATTATTGGTGCATTTGATAAAATCACTGCTAGTGCGCCAGAAAAGTCTCTTGTAGTTGGTTTCAGAAAATCGGGTGGACGTAACAACGAAGGTCATCTTACGATGCGTTATATCGGTGGCGGACACAAACGGAAGTACAGGATTATCGATTTCAAGAGAAATAAAGACGGTGTACCGGCAACTGTAAAAAGTATTGAATACGATCCGAACCGTTCGTCTCGTATCGCATTGCTTTATTATGTTGACGGTGAAAAACGCTACATTATTGCACCTAATGGTCTTGAAGTAGGCGCGACGGTTATGTCAGGTGATACTGCAGCTCCCGAGGTAGGAAATGCTTTGCCTTTGCAAAATATTCCTATCGGTACTGTAATTCACAACATCGAACTTCGTCCGGGTCAAGGAGCTGCATTGGTTCGTTCGGCCGGCGTTTTCGCTCAGTTGACTTCGCGAGAAGGAAAGTATGCAATTATCAAATTACCTTCTGGAGAGACGAGAAAGATCCTCTCTACATGTAAGGCTACGATTGGTAGTGTAGGTAACTCAGACCATGCATTGGAAAGATCAGGTAAAGCCGGTCGTTCTCGCTGGTTGGGTCGTCGTCCTCGTAACCGAGGTGTTTCTATGAACCCTGTCGATCACCCGATGGGTGGTGGTGAAGGTCGTTCATCAGGAGGACATCCGAGATCACGTAAAGGCTTATATGCAAAGGGCCTGAAGACGAGAGCTCCGAAGAAGCACTCTTCAAAGTATATTATTGAAAGAAGGAAAAAGTAATCTGATTAATTAAGCAACTATGAGTCGTTCGTTGAAAAAAGGCCCATATATCAGTGTGAAACTGGAAAAGAAAGTTTCGGCTATGGAAGAATCCGGCAAAAAGTCTGTTATCAAGACTTGGTCGAGAGCTTCTATGATTTCTCCGGATTTTGTAGGACATACTTTCGCAGTTCACAATGGTAATAAATTTATTCCCGTGTATGTTACTGAAAACATGGTAGGACACAAGTTAGGTGAATTTGCACCTACTCGTAATTTCCGTGGTCATGGTGGTAACAAAAAGAAATAAGGGTCAGTCGGGAATTTGAGAATTTCAAATAAAAAACAGAATTAAAAATGGGTGCAAGAAAAAAAATATCAGCCGATAAAAGAAAAGAAGCCCTGAAAACAAAGTACTTTGCTAAATTGAACAATGTACCTACTTCGCCCCGTAAAATGCGTTTGGTTGCAGATATGGTGAGAGGCATGGAGGTATTTAAGGCTTTAGGAGTACTGAAGTTTTCTTCTAAAGAAGCTTCTGCAAGACTGGAAAAATTATTGCGTTCTGCTATTGCTAACTGGGAGCAGAAGAATGAACGCAAAGCTGAAAGCGGAGAGCTTTACATTTCAGAAATCTACGTGGATTCTGCTGCAATGCTGAAAAGACTTCGTCCTGCTCCTCAAGGTAGAGGATATAGAATTCGTAAGCGTTCGAACCACGTAACTTTGTTTGTTGACACAATGAGTAAAAACGATAACCAAATTTAAGCAGGATGGGACAGAAAGTAAATCCGATAAGTAACCGTTTAGGAATCATCCGTGGATGGGATTCTAACTGGTATGGCGGCAAAAATTATGGAGACACGTTGTTGGAAGACAGCAAAATCCGTAAATATTTGAATGCCCGTCTTGCAAAAGCAAGTGTATCACGTATTGTGATAGAACGTACATTGAAATTGATCACTATAACCGTGTGCACAGCACGTCCGGGTATCATCATCGGTAAAGGCGGTCAGGAAGTTGATAAACTGAAAGAAGAGCTGAAAAAGATTACCGATAAAGATGTTCAGATCAATATCTATGAAGTGAAGAGGCCTGAATTGGACGCAACGATCGTTGCTAGTAACATCGCTCGCCAGATAGAAGGCAAGATCGCTTATCGCCGTGCCGTTAAAATGGCTATTGCCTCTACCATGCGTATGGGTGCAGAAGGTATCAAAGTCCAAGTTTCCGGCCGTTTGAATGGAGCAGAAATGGCGCGTTCCGAAATGTATAAAGAAGGACGTACTCCTTTGCATACATTGCGTGCCGATATCGATTATGCTCTGGTAGAAGCTCTCACTAAAGTGGGGTTGATCGGTGTTAAGGTTTGGATTTGCCGTGGAGAAATTTACGGAAAGAAAGATCTTGCTCCTTCATTTACCAGCTCGAAAGAGACTCGCGGTAATAATGGCGGTGGCATGGGAGCTAAAAAAGGCTTCAAAAAACAAAAAAGTAATCGTTAAACGAATTGAATTAACAGAAGATGTTACAACCGAAGAAGACAAAATTCAGAAGACAACAGAAAGGGCGTATGAAAGGTTACGCTCAGCGAGGTAATCAGTTGGCCTTCGGTTCTTTTGGTATAAAATGTTTGCAATCGAAATGGATAACCGGACGTCAGATAGAAGCTGCACGTATTGCTGTTACCCGTTATATGCAGCGTCAAGGTCAAATCTGGATCAGAATATTTCCGGATAAGCCTATTACCAAAAAACCGGCTGAGGTGCGTATGGGTAAAGGTAAAGGTTCGCCCGAAGGTTTCGTGGCTCCTGTAACTCCGGGAAGAATCCTTATCGAAGTTGAAGGAGTACCTTTTGATGTTGCTAAAGAAGCGTTGCGTTTGGCAGCACAAAAGCTTCCTGTGACTACGAAGTTTATTGTTCGTCGTGACTACGATGCTAATCAAAATGCGTAATTAAGTTATGAAAATTGCAGAAATTAGAGAATTAAGTACCAAGGAATTGGCAGAAAGAATCGAAGCAGAAGCTGTGGCTTTGAACCGGATGGAGATTAATCACAGTATTTCTCCTTTGGATAATCCTGCACAAATAAAACTTACTCGCAGGATGATTGCGCGCATGAAAGGTGAGTTGCGCCAGAGAGAACTTAACAAACAATAACCAATTGAGCCTGATGGAAACAAGAAACTTAAGAAAAGAAAGAGTCGGGGTGGTTACCAGTAACAAAATGGATAAAACCATTACTGTTGCCGTTAAATGGAAAGAAAAACACCCTATTTATGGTAAATTCGTAAATAAAACGAAAAAATACCATGCTCATGACGAAAAGAACGAGTGCAACATTGGTGATACTGTGAAGTTGATGGAAACTCGCCCTTTGAGCAAAATGAAAAGATGGAGATTAGTTGAAATAATCGAAAGAGCTAAGTAATTATGATACAACAAGAGTCAAGACTTACAGTCGCAGATAACAGCGGCGCTAAAGAAGCACTTTGTATCCGTGTATTGGGAGGAACAGGAAGACGTTACGCATCGGTAGGTGATATTATCGTTGTTGCTGTTAAAAGCGTAGTTCCCTCGAGCGACATTAAGAAAGGTGCCGTATCTAAAGCAGTTATCGTGCGTACTAAAAAGGAGATCCGTCGTCAAGATGGTTCTTATATTCGTTTCGACGATAACGCGTGTGTATTGTTGAATGGGGCTGGTGAGATCAGAGGTAGTCGTATTTTCGGACCGGTGGCGAGAGAATTGCGTGCAACCAATATGAAAATCGTTTCATTAGCACCTGAAGTACTTTAATAGTATAAAAAAGAGAATTAATGAGTAAATTACACATTAAAAAAGGCGATACAGTGTACGTTAATGCCGGTGAAGACAAGGGTAAAACCGGTCGGGTATTGCGCGTTCTTGTGAAAGAAAACCGTGCTGTCGTAGAAGGTATCAATATGGTGTCGAAGCATACCAAGCCTAATGCCAAGAATCCTCAGGGAGGTATAGTAAAAATGGAAGCCCCCATTCATATTTCGAATTTGAACTTACTTGATCCGAAGAGCAATAAAGCGACTCGTATCGGTCGTCGGGTAAACGAAGCGGGTGTTTTAGTGCGTTATTCTAAAAAATCAGGAGAGGAGATTAAGTAATGAGCAATACTGCAAATCTTAAAAACGATTATAAAGAAAGAATCGTCCCCATTTTGATGAAGGATTTCAATTACAGTTCTGTTATGCAGGTTCCGGTTTTGAAAAAAATCGTGATTAACCAAGGTTTAGGACAAGCTGTTGCTGATAAGAAAATCATTGAAACTGCAATTGCCGAATTGACTGCAATTACGGGACAGAAGGCTATAGCTACTCTTTCTCGCAAAGATATCTCGAATTTTAAATTGCGTAAAAAAATGCCTATCGGGGTGATGGTGACTTTGCGCCGTGAGAAGATGTATGAATTCTTGGAACGTCTCGTTCGTGTGGCTTTGCCTCGTATTCGTGACTTTAAAGGTATTGAGGGAAAACTCGACGGTAGAGGTAATTATACACTCGGAATTCAGGAACAAATTATTTTCCCTGAAATAAATATCGATAGTATTAGCAAAATTCTGGGAATGAATATTACCTTTGTAACTTCTGCTCAGACAGATGAAGAAGGTTATGCTTTATTGAAAGAATTCGGCTTACCTTTTAAAAACGCAAAAAAGAACTAAGATATGGCAAAAGAATCAATGAAGGCCCGTGAAGTGAAGAGAGCTAAACTGGTTGCCAAATATGCTGCAAAGAAAGCTCAGCTTAAGGCTGAAGGCAACTATGAAGCACTTCAATTACTGCCTAAAAATGCTTCTCGCGTACGTTTACATAATCGTTGTAAATTGACCGGACGTCCCAAAGGATATATGCGTCAGTTTGGAATTTCTCGTATTCAGTTCCGTGAAATGGCATCAGCAGGTTTAATTCCGGGTGTTAAAAAAGCAAGCTGGTAATTATTTTTTAGTGTTAAATATTGTCCGGATGTCCGGATCAATTTAAACAATCATTTTTATGACAGATCCAATAGCAGATTATCTTACAAGATTGAGAAATGCGATTAAGGCTCAGCACAGAGTTGTTGAAGTTCCTGCCTCAAACTTGAAAAAAGAAATCACGAAAATCCTTTTTGATAAAGGTTACATTCTTAATTATAAGTTTGTAGAAGATGGTCCTCAAGGTTCAATTAAGATAGCTTTGAAATATGACCCGGTAAATAAAGTAAACGCAATCAAGAAACTTGTTCGAGTTTCTACTCCCGGTTTGCGTCAGTACACAGGTTATAAAGATATGCCCCGCGTATTGAACGGTTTGGGTATAGCAATTCTTTCTACCTCTAAAGGTGTAATGACAGATAAAGAAGCCAGGGAGTTGATGATTGGTGGTGAAGTAATGTGTTATATCTATTAAAAAGGAGGTTTATTATGTCAAGAATAGGAAAATTGCCCATAAATATACCTTCAGGTGTAACAGTTACTGTTAATGGAGACCAAGTTAATGTTAAGGGCCCGAAAGGAGAATTGTCGCAAGTTATTACTGGTGGAATTACTGTAACAACAGCCGACGGACAAGTCGTTGTCAGCAGACCTAGCGATGATAAAGAACACCGAGCTTTACACGGATTGTATCGTGCTTTGATCCACAATATGGTAGTAGGAGTATCGGAAGGATACAAAAAAGAGTTGGAATTGGTAGGAGTGGGTTACCGTGCTGCCAATAATGGCCAGGTTCTAGACCTATCATTAGGTTACTCTCATAGTATTTATTTGAAATTACCGAAAGAGATCAAAATTGAGACCAAGTCTGAGAGAAATAAAAACCCGTTGATTATTCTCGAATCTTGCGATAAGCAACTGATCGGACAAGTATGTGCCAAGATCCGTTCTTTCCGCAAGCCTGAACCTTATAAAGGTAAAGGTATTAAATTCGTTGGTGAGGTGATCCGTAGAAAATCGGGTAAATCGGCTGGTGCTAAATAATTCACGTAAATTGGTATTATCATGACAACGAAGATAGAAAGAAGAATAAAGATTAAAACCCGCATACGTGGTAAAATTTCAGGTACAGCAGAATGTCCTCGTATGACTGTTTTTAGAAGTAATAAACAAATATATGTGCAACTTATCGATGACTTGGCTGGCAAGACAATTGCCTCTGCTTCTTCAAAAGGTCTTGAAGGCGGAGCCAAGAAAGAGTTGGCTGCGCAAGTTGGTCAGCTGATCGCTAAGAAAGCACAAGAAGCAGGTGTTACTTCAGTCGTATTTGATCGTAACGGTTACCTGTATCATGGACGAGTTAAAGAGTTAGCAGATGCTGCACGTAACAGTGGACTTAAATTTTAATGAACATGACAGGAAAAAATAATAGAGTAAAGTCAACTAACGACTTAGAGTTGAAAGACAGATTAGTAGCTATCAACCGTGTGACAAAAGTTACAAAAGGTGGACGTACTTTCAGTTTCTCTGCTATTGTTGTAGTAGGTAATGAAGACGGCATCGTTGGTTGGGGACTAGGAAAAGCCAGTGAAGTAACTGCTGCTATTGCTAAAGGTGTGGAAGCTGCAAAGAAGAACTTAATTCAAGTCCCTGTTCGTAAAGGTACTATTCCTCATGAACAATTGGCTAAGTTTAGTGGAGCATTAGTATATTTGAAACCTGCATCTCACGGTACTGGAGTGAAAGCCGGTGGTGCTATGCGTGCTGTACTTGAGAGTGTTGGTATTACCGATGTGCTTGCTAAGTCAAAAGGCTCTTCAAATCCTCATAACTTGGTGAAAGCTACCATGGCGGCTTTGGGAGAATTAAGAGATGCTTGTACTGTAGCTCAAAATAGAGGTGTATCATTAGAAAAAGTGTTTAAAGGTTAATTTGGAGGTTGGATAATGAAAACTATCAAGATTAAACAAGTAAAAAGTAGAATTAAATGTCCTGCTGTTCAGAAAAGAACACTTGATGCACTGGGATTGAAAAAACTCAATCATGTTGTTGAACATACTGCGACTCCTCAAATCTTGGGAATGGTAGCAAAAGTGAAACATTTGGTTGTAGTAGAATAATTCATAGATTGATAAAAAATTAGCAATATGAACTTGAGTAATTTAAAACCTGCAGAAGGTTCTACAAAAACAAAAAAAAGAATTGGTCGTGGACCGGGTTCGGGTTTGGGTGGAACTTCTACAAGAGGTCATAAAGGTGCCAAATCAAGATCGGGATATAAAAAGAAAGTCGGTTTTGAAGGAGGACAAATGCCATTGCAACGTCGTGTCCCCAAATTTGGTTTTAAGAACATTAACCGTGTAGAATATAAAGCTATCAATCTTGAGACTCTCCAAGCTTTGGCAGAAGCTAAAAATTTGGAGAAAATCGGAATTGAAGCATTGGTTGAAGCCGGTTTTATTTCAGAAAATCAATTGGTTAAAATTCTTGGTAAAGGAGCAATTTCTGCAAAGTTGGAAGTAGAAGCTCACGCTTTCTCCAAATCGGCTGAAGCTGCTATCGTTGCCGTAGGTGGAACCGTAGTTAAACTCTAATCTCATGAGAGCAATAGAAACTATAAAAAACATATGGAAGATTGAGGATCTGAGAAATCGGATTCTCACTACCATTTTATTGGTTATGGTATACCGTGCGGGTACTTATGTGGTATTGCCGGGTATCGATCCGCAGTTCTTAACGCAGTTACAAGCCCAGACAAGAGGTGGTCTTATGGCATTGTTGGATATGTTTTCCGGAGGGGCGTTTTCTAATGCTTCTATCTTTGCCTTAGGTATTATGCCTTATATCTCGGCATCTATTGTAATACAGTTATTGGGTATGGCTTTACCCCATTTCCAGAAACTTCAGAGAGAAGGTGAGAGTGGTCGTCGTAAGCTGAATCAGTACACCCGTTATTTGACAGTTGCCATCCTTTTGATCCAGGGTCCGTCTTATTTGGTCAACCTTCGGGTACAAATGGCTGGTGCTTTCCCTGCGGACTTTTTCTTTATAGTTTCTTCTACAATCATTCTTGCCGCTGGCAGTATGTTTATAATGTGGCTGGGTGAACGTATTACCGACAAAGGTATCGGTAATGGTATTTCATTCATCATCTTGGTCGGAATTATAGCACGTCTTCCGCAAGCTCTTACGCAAGAATTTATTATGCGTACAGCTACTACATCCGGAGGTTTGGTGATGTTTTTGGCCGAGATCGTTTTCCTTTTGTTTGTGATTTCGGCATCTATCCTGTTAGTACAAGGTACTCGTAAAGTTCCTGTACAATATGCAAAACGTGTGGTTGGAAATAAACAATATGGAGGTGCAAGGCAGTATATTCCTTTAAAAGTGAATACTGCCGGTGTTATGCCTATTATTTTTGCACAGGCTATCATGTTTATTCCTATAACCTTGGTAGGCTTCTCTACTTCGAATGCAACTAGTGCATTCATGCGTTCTTTCATGACGAATACAGGGTTTTGGTATAATTTCGTGTTTGCGTTTTTAATCATAGTATTTACATATTTCTATACTGCTATTACGGTGCAGCCGAATCAGATGGCAGAAGATATGAAACGTAATAACGGATTTATTCCGGGAGTAAAACCGGGGAAAAGAACAGCAGAATACTTAGACTCTATCATGTCTCGTATTACATTGCCAGGTTCTATTTTTTTAGCGATTGTTGCTATTATGCCGGCTTTTGCTCAGATCATCGGAATCAGTGCTGAATTCTCACAATTCTTTGGAGGTACATCTTTGCTTATCCTTGTTGGTGTCGTTCTTGATACTTTGCAACAAATCGAAAGCCATTTGATGATGCGTCATTATGATGGACTTTTGAAATCGGGTAAGATTAAAGGTCGTTCGGGCTCGATTGCCGCATATTAAAGATTAGGAGTTTAAGACTAAAATGATTTATCTTAAAACAGACGAAGAAATAGAGTTGTTGCGTGAAAGTAATCTCTTGGTCGGAATGACATTGGGCGAATTGGCCAAATGGATTGCTCCGGGGATTACAACGCTGAAACTCGATAAGATTGCAGAAGAATTTATTCGTGATCATGGTGCTGTTCCCGGTTTTTTGGGGTATGGTGGTTTTCCGAATACGTTATGTGTTTCTGTTAATGAACAGATTGTTCATGGAATTCCGTCGAATTATGAACTTAAAGACGGAGATATCGTTTCTATAGATTGTGGAACGCTAAAGAACGGCTTTAACGGAGATTCTGCTTATACTTTCTGCGTAGGGGAGGTCGCTTATGATGTGAGGCGTTTATTAAAAACGACTAAAGAGTCTCTTTATTTGGGTATAGAGCAAGCTGTCGAAGGTAAACGTGTCGGAGATATAAGCAACGCTGTACAAACATATTGCGAGAAAAAAGGTTATTCGGTTGTCAGAGAGCTTTGTGGACATGGTGTCGGAAAGCGATTGCATGAAGATCCTGAAGTCCCTAATTATGGACGGCGAGGATGTGGCCCTTTATTAAAAAGTGGTATGGTCATTGCTATTGAACCGATGATTAATCTTGGATCGCGTAATATTGTTATCGAAAGAGATGGGTGGACTACTCGTACGCGGGACAGAAAACCTTCGGCTCATTTTGAGCATACGGTTGCTGTTCGGGAGGGAAAAGCTGATATTCTGTCGTCTTTTAAATATGTCGAAGAAGTTTTAGGCGAAAAATCAATTTAAAGTTAATATATGGCAAAACAGGCAGCAATAGAACAAGATGGAGTAATTGTAGAGGCATTGTCAAATGCAATGTTCAGAGTAGAATTGGAAAACGGACATGAAATTACGGCTCACATCTCAGGAAAAATGAGAATGCATTATATAAAAATCCTTCCCGGGGATAAAGTGAGAGTAGAAATGTCGCCCTATGATTTGTCAAAAGGAAGAATTGCTTTTAGATATAAATAATACAAAAAGATATGAAAGTAAGAGCATCATTGAAAAAGCGTACGCCAGATTGCAAGATCGTAAGAAGAAATGGCCGCTTGTATATTATTAACAAGAAAAATCCTAAGTATAAACAACGTCAAGGATAATTTATTATTTTTGCAAAATAATTTTTCTATTATATGGCTATAAGAATAGTTGGAGTAGACTTGCCGCAAAATAAAAGAGGCGAAATCGCGTTGACCTATATTTATGGAATAGGCCGTAGCGCGTCAAATACCATTTTGTCAAAAGCCGGTATTGATAAAGATATCAAAGTTAAAGATTGGACTGATGAACAGTCGGCTAAGGTTCGTGAAATTATCGGAGCGGAATACAAAGTTGAAGGAGATCTTCGTTCTGAAGTACAATTGAACATTAAGCGTCTTATGGATATCGGATGCTATCGTGGTATTCGTCATCGTAACGGCTTGCCTGTGAGAGGTCAAAGTACAAAAAATAATGCCCGTACACGTAAGGGTAGAAAGAAAACAGTTGCTAACAAGAAAAAAGCTACTAAATAATAAGTAAGTATGGCAAAAAAGACAGTCGCAGCAAAGAAAAGAAATGTAAAGGTCGATGCAGTCGGTCAAGCACATATTCATTCTTCGTTCAACAACATTATTGTATCGCTTGCCAATGGAGAAGGCCAAGTTATATCTTGGTCGTCTGCCGGTAAGATGGGATTCAGAGGATCAAAGAAAAACACTCCTTATGCCGCTCAAATGGCCGCTCAGGATTGTGCAAAAGTCGCTTTTGACCTCGGATTGAGAAAAGTAAAAGCTTATGTGAAAGGGCCGGGTAACGGCCGTGAATCTGCTATTCGTACTATTCACGGAGCAGGTATTGAAGTAACTGAAATTATTGATGTTACTCCGCTTCCGCATAATGGATGTCGTCCTCCTAAAAGAAGAAGAGTTTAATCTCTTTTTTAATTGAATTTGAATCTCGAATGGTGAATAGATTGCACTTTTTCTCCTCTCTGCAATCGCGGCTGCACCAATCCGGGTTCGTTAAACTATAAATTTTAAAAGATTTAGAAATGGCAAGATATACCGGACCTAAAACAAGAATTGCCCGTAAATTTGGTGAGGCTATTTTTGGACCAGACAAAGTATTGTCTAAAAAGAATTATCCTCCCGGACAGCATGGCGCAAATAAGAGAAGAAAAACTTCTGAATATGGTATTCAGCTTCGTGAGAAGCAAAAAGCTAAATATACTTATGGAGTATTGGAAAAACAATTCCGTAATTTATTTGAAAAGGCTTCTCGTACCAAAGGTATTAAAGGTGAAGTATTGTTGCAATTGCTCGAAGCAAGATTGGACAATGTAGTGTACCGTTTGGGTATGGCTCCTACGAGAGCTGCTGCTCGTCAGTTGGTGTCTCACAAACACATTATTGTCGATGGTAAAGTCGTAAATATTCCTTCTTTCTCGGTAAAACCGGGTCAAATCGTTGGTGTTCGTGAAAAAGCAAAATCTTTGGAAGTAATTGCTGATGCATTATCAGGATTTAATCACAGTAAATATCCTTGGATAGAGTGGGATGAAGCTTCAAAGAGCGGTAAATTCTTACATTTACCAGAGAGAGCAGATATTCCTGAAAACATCAAAGAACAGTTGATCGTAGAATTGTATTCTAAATAATAATTGATTCCATGGCGATATTAGCATTTCAAAAACCCGATAAAGTATTAATGTTGGAGGCGGACGCATTCTTCGGCAAGTTTGAATTTCGTCCGTTGGAGCCCGGTTATGGTGTTACGGTCGGTAATGCCCTACGCCGTATTCTCCTTTCTTCACTTGAAGGCTTTGCAATAACATCGATACGAATCGATGGTGTTGAACATGAGTTTTCAACAGTTCCTGGAGTAATCGAGGATGTAACCAATATCATCCTTAACCTGAAGAAGGTGAGATTTAAACAGATAGTGGAAGAAATCGAGAATGAAAAAGTAACGATTACTGTTTCGGGTTCGGAAGTGTTCAAAGCTGGAGACATTGGTAAATACCTTACTGGATTTGAAGTTCTCAATCCTGATTTGGTAATTTGTCACATGGATTCAAACGCGAGTTTCCAGATAGACATTACTATTAACAAAGGGCGTGGTTATGTTCCTGCTGAAGAAAATCGTAACCCGAATGATGAAGTTAATGTAATTCCTATCGATTCTATTTTTACTCCGATCCGGAATGTAAAATATACGATAGAGAACTTCCGCGTAGAACAGAAGACGGACTACGAGAAACTGGTATTGGAAATTACGACCGATGGATCGATCCATCCGAAAGATGCTTTGAAAGAAGCCGCTAAAATCCTTATTTATCATTTCATGTTATTCTCTGATGAGAAGATCACTTTGGAGACTACCGATGTTGATGGAAATGAAGAGTTTGATGAAGAAGTTCTGCACATGCGTCAGTTACTGAAGACCAAACTTGTCGATATGGATTTGTCGGTTCGTGCATTGAATTGCCTTAAATCCGCCGATGTTGAAACTTTAGGCGAATTAGTGGTATTCAATAAGACCGATTTATTGAAATTCAGAAATTTCGGGAAGAAATCTCTTACCGAATTGGACGAATTGTTGGCTAATCTGAACCTTTCGTTCGGAATGGACATCTCGAAGTATAAATTAGATAAAGAGTAAAACGATGAGACATAATAAAAAATTTAATCATTTAGGTCGTACGAAATCTCATAGAGACGCGTTATTGTCTAACATGGCCTGTTCTTTGATTAGCCATAAAAGAATTTTCACTACTTTGGCTAAGGCAAAGGCTTTGAGAATGTACGTCGAACCCCTTATCAATAGAGCAAAAGACGATACAACTGCTTCAAGACGAGTTGTATTCAGCTATCTTCAAAATAAAGAAGCTGTTACCGAGTTGTTTAAAGAAATCTCAACGAAGATTGCCGATCGTCCGGGTGGATATACTCGTATATTGAAGACCGGTAACCGTATTGGTGATAACGCCAAGATGTGTTTTATTGAACTCGTTGATTACAACGAAAATATGTTGAAAGAAAAAGCAGCCAAGAAAACTACGCGTACTCGTCGTTCTAAGAAAAGTGCGGCTGCAGCTCCTGCGACTGCCGAGACACCAGCTGAAGCACCTGCGGCAGAAGCTGCTGCAACTGAGACTCCGGCTGCTGAATAATAGAAATTTTATATTCTATATTGTAAAGCTCTGTGCATTTTCTGTACAGAGCTTTTTTTATAGTTATTTTTTTGAATAATTTTTTAGTGTGCTTTATAATGGCATATTCGGTTCGAATTTTTGTAGTTGAAGATAAAATAACCCGGATTTAGGTATTGGGGATATTTATTGTGTTGGGTTAAGAGCGAGTCTGAATTTTTCGTGAAAATGATACTTTCAGCTTTTGGGATTCTCTTTTCAGTTTGTTTTTTGTTTCAGTATGCCTTTATCTGGGTAAAGTAAAAAAGTAGTCTTGAAAATAGTTTTGAAAGAAGTCGGTGCAAAATTTAGACAAGCTTTATGGAATGTTTTGAGAATATATTATCATTCCTGCAATTGTTATTTGCAGTAATTTGAGTATAACTTCTAGAGTAAAATAATCTGCAATAATAGGGGAGGTAATAGTATAATTTCTTAAAGCATTCCTTTTTTTTATGTTTTTCAAAAACATATTATGAAAAAAAATTGTTTAATTGCATAATATAATTATATAACCTCAAAACATTAAGTGTATGAAAATTATTAAAATTACAGGTCGTGAGATCCTTGATTCTCGTGGAAATCCTACGGTAGAAGTAGATGTGTTGCTCGAGTCAGGAGTAATGGGACGTGCAGCAGTTCCTTCTGGTGCATCAACCGGTATCCATGAGGCATTAGAACTTCGTGATGCAGACAATAAAAGATATATGGGGAAGGGTGTATTGAAGGCTGTTGAAAATATTAATAAAAAAATCGCTCCTGTTCTTGTCGGTATGAGTGCATTAAATCAAATAGACATTGACCAGAAGCTGATAGAACTGGATGGTACGGAAACTAAATCGAAATTGGGAGCTAATGCGATTTTAGGAGTATCTTTGGCAGTTGCTAAAGCCGGGGCAGCCTATCTGGATTTGCCTTTGTACAGGTATATAGGTGGAGTAAACAGTTATGTGTTACCTGTTCCTATGATGAATATTATTAATGGTGGTTCACATTCTGATGCCCCAATCGCTTTTCAAGAGTTTATGATCCGTCCTGTCGGAGCTAATAGCTTTAGAGAAGGTTTGAGAATGGGGGCAGAAGTTTTTCATTCTCTTAAGAAAGTATTGCATGATAGAGGTTTGAGTACGGCTGTCGGAGATGAAGGAGGTTTTGCTCCTGCCTTGAATGGTACGGAAGATGCTATAGAAAGTATTTTGCAGGCAATAACAAAAGCGGGCTATCAACCCGGTAAAGACGTTACAATTGCATTGGATTGTGCCTCTTCTGAGTTTTATCATGATGGAATTTATGATTATACCAAATTTGAGGGGGCTAATGGCGCGAAACGTACTTCTCAACAACAGGCTGATTATTTGCAGGATTTGGTTGCTAAATATCCGATCGATTCCATTGAAGACGGAATGGCCGAGGAAGATTGGGACGGATGGCGTATTTTGACGGACGTGATTGGAGGGGTTTGTCAATTGGTGGGGGATGACCTTTTCGTGACCAATGTTGCATATCTAGAGAAAGGCATTCGTTTAGGTTGTGCTAATTCTATTTTGGTAAAAGTGAATCAGATCGGGACATTGACCGAGACATTAAGAGCGGTAGAGATGGCTCAACGTAATGGTTACACTGCGGTAATTTCACATCGTTCGGGAGAGACTGAAGATGCAACAATTGCAGATATCGCTGTTGCAATGAATGCCGGACAGATCAAAACCGGCTCGTTAAGTCGCTCCGATCGTATGGCAAAATATAATCAATTACTTCGTATAGAAGAAGAATTGGGAAGTTGTGCTGTTTATGGATATAAGCGAATAAAAGCTTAAAGGATATGATTAGTACAAAAGTCGATAAGATTTTTTCTTATCGACTTTTTGTATTTTCTATGATGCGTAGAACTCTTATACCGGATTGTGATTTATGTTGCTGTAATTGCTTATTTAGAGGGATACTTTCAATAATTACTTGTTTTTTGTTTAGGGATGCATGCAAAAGGTGGAGTTTGCCATTCACTCGATAAGCAAATCCTACGTGAGAAATATCTAATCCTTTTATCGATGTTGTAATAGCGATAATATCTCCATTATGTATTTGGCTGATGTTATGTGAATTCAAACTGTCTTTAGGAATATATCGTACAGTCATATTGCTTAATAGCTTTTCAGTATTTTTGATTTCTTTCAAAAAAAATGCATTTTCTGTTAATGGAGTATATTTGTCGGCATGAGAAGACATGAAGTTTATCGACTGTTTTTGTATTAAACTTCCTTCTTTGGGAGTTACTTCTTTAATAATACCTTTTTGTATATTGTTTTGTATCCAATCACTAAAGTAGTGTAGTCTTGAGGGATATTCATTAATAATACCATTTCGATAGCGGATTTTTTGAAGATTGGAACAATAATCTCCGAAAGAGTATGTATTATTTTGTACAGAAAGAATCAATGCTGTTACAGTTTCTACAAATGTCGTACAATCCATTTCTCTTAAATTTACGACAAGTTGCTCTTTCCCCTTCTTTTCCAATGTCTTGCTTACGTAAGGTGTTCCTATAAATAAATTCCCGATTTGTACAACCTGCTTTTCAACAGAAGATAAAGATCGTTTATTTGTGAATTGTTTTAAAAGACTTTCTGTTAGAATACTGTCTTTTGTAGTGTATAAGGTGTTTATTTCTTGGGCTTGCAGATAAAAAATGGAATATCCTGTAAAAAAAATATATAAAAGGAATTTATTCATAATTGAGTGTCGTTTCATTTTTTACAAATATACTTCTTTCTTGTTATATGACATTTGAATTATTTATTCATTTGCACTTGATTGGACGTGAAGATGATCTCAGTTTTATGTAGCTTTTTATTCAAAAAAGTTTTGTGTATAATTGAGTTATTTGCAGGCAGTTA
>NZ_CEVCIF010000010.1:0-73282 GCF_982245605.1 Coprobacter fastidiosus
ATAAACGGGCAGCATAACAAAAAAAGAAGGCATCCTTTTTAGACACCTTCTTTTATATTCAATAATCAGCATTTATTAGCTCTGCTCAGATAAAATCCTATATACGTGCGACAAACTTCTAACACACATAAAAGCACACTATTACTTACTTCTTCTTTTCCTAAATTATATTCCTAACTTTATATTTAATATAAAAGAATACAAGTATAAATAAAAAACATATATCAAATTATGGTAATTCGTAAACAAGCTATAATATCATGGTTATTGGATAAAAAAAATGTTATCGACGAGTATAGCATAGGTACACCAATAACAGAAAACAAAATACATTTCGGATATCTATACAATGGCATGAATCACCTCGCAAAGGTACGTCAAAACAATCCAGATTGGGGCTTGCCGGAACTATTAATGCCCTCATTTGAAAAAATGATGGAGAAAAGCGCAAAATCATTTCTCAATATTGACCATGAGCTTTTTCAGGAATTCTACAACGATAACACCTGTGGTATTCTTCTCTCCAAAGATTGCGGAACTATCATATACGGTTTTGGAGAAAACAAATTATATATTTGGGTATTTAAAGAAGACAGGGGACAAAGTAAATTATGCATATATTTTTATGCAGAATCCACAGAAAATAATAGTCGGAAAATTTACACATGTCCAACCCTAATAGATGATAATCAGCTTTTCTCCGGTGATAAAGAAAAACGAGAACAAATATATGGAACTTTAATAAATAAACTTATGATATATCTCGCTCTCAAAAAACATGCAAAAGTAGAAACGATTATCATACCAACAGGCACTATTAATAACATTAATAATACTATCAACGAATATAAACAACATAAGGAAAAAGTAAGAAATGAAAGCGGACAAAAGGTAATCGTTATGGATTCCAAATGGTTTAGAAAGATCATTAATGATAATAATATTTTTGTAAGAGCCCACTTTAAACTACAGCCTAAAAAAAACAAAATGGGCGAATGGTATAAAGAACTTATCTTTATAGAATCCTATACTCGACATGGGTATCATCGCAATGCAACAATCGAATGCAGGAAAGAGACTGAAAACGATATTAACCAACCAGAGGCAAATAACTCTAATTGTCAAAAATAAGTTTTTCAAGTCTTTACAAAAACTCTGAATAAAATTCGATATTTTCTCGGCCAGAATTTATATATTTGTTTACACAAACGGCGGAAACCGGCATCCGAACTCTTTCCGAAACGTTTTTGGAATAATTAAATCCTAATTATATATTATGGAAAACTTCGAACTAACTATTTTAGGATGCGGATCAGCCATGCCTACAACTCGCCACTACCCAAGTTCTCAGATTCTAAATCACAGAGAACGTCTTTTTATGATAGACTGCGGAGAGGGAGCTCAATTACAATACAGAAGAAACAAAATAAAATTTACCAGATTACAACATCTTTTCATTTCGCATTTACATGGAGACCACTGCTTCGGATTGATAGGACTGATCTCCACCTTAGGTATATTGGGACGCACATCCGAACTGATTATTCATGCACATTCGGATGCAGAACGCGTGTTCAGACCTCAATTGGATTATTTTTGCCGGGACTTACCATTTAACGTTCGTTTTAATGCCATATCTACGAATCAAAATGAAATGATCTACGAAGATAAAGCATTAAAAGTTTCCACCTTACCTTTACGTCACCGGATACCGACATGCGGATTCTTATTTGAAGAAAAAGAAAAAGAAAGACATCTAATCCGCGATATGATACAATTTTACAATATCCCTATCAGAGAACTTGCCAAAATAAAACAAGGTGAAGATTTTATTACGTCTGAAGGGTTGATTATCCCTAATGAACGATTAAGCCGACCTGCTGATCCGGTTTCCCGATACGCCTATTGCTCTGATACTATTTATCAAGAAAAACTTATTCCCTTGATTGAGGGAGTAGACTTGTTATATCATGAAGCGACATTCGCAGAAGATAACAAAGCCCGAGCAAAAGAGACCTTTCACTCAACAGCAGTACAAGCCGCCACCCTTGCACAAAAAGCACAAGTCAAGAAATTAATATTAGGACATTTCTCGGCCCGTTATCAAGACGACTCTATTTTTTTGCAAGAAGCCCAAGAAATTTTTCCACATACCATCATTGCTAAAGAAAGTATGCAGATACGTTTCTGAGCACTATCTTCTTTACTTATTTACGTACAATAACTGCCACTGACTTTATTTTTTCGATTCAGCACTTCGGAGCTCTTTGAAAAAAGCCAATTCTTCCGGATTGAGACGTGTCAACAATTCTTTTTCGTATGTAGCCATATCACGCTCCGACTCTACCTGATCTATAATACTCTGACCGATGTCGTGAAGATCTTTCAGACTTTTGGGCGTCAATAACTTACTAACCACATTGTAACCGTATGTACCCCCATGCAATACCATGCCTAATAAAAGGGCTATTTCCGGTTTTATCTCCAATTCTACTTTTACTCGAGTGTTTTCCATATTCTCCTGTACGTTTTCAAATTTTTGCTATAATCTATATTATCAACTACCATTTATTATCTCTATTCTATCTACCTCTTATTTCTAAAGAAGTCTTGCATCAATCGCGCGCAATCTTCTTGCAAAACACCTCCCTGAATCTCGGTCTTAGGATGCAAAGCCTTCGGGGCAAATTTTTGAAATCCGCGCTTATCATCGGCTGCTCCGTAAACAATCCGAGAAATTTGCGACCAGCCCAATGCTCCCGCACACATGATACAAGGTTCTAAAGTCACATATACAGTACACCCTATCAAATATTTACCACCCAATACACCTGCCGCCGAAGTAATCGCCTGCATCTCGGCATGAGCCGTAACATCGTTCAGAGTTTCTGTCAGATTATGACCTCTGGCTATTATACGATCTTTATAAACAATCACCACACCGACAGGAATTTCATCTCTGTCATAAGCTTCTTTCGCCTCAAACAGAGCCTGACGCATAAAATATTCATCCCGGTTTTCTTCCATTGAGTTTTCAATCTTCAAGATAATAATCGACAGTCGTCACAACACGTACGCTTTTTATATACGGAGTATTTACATCCCTGTCCTCGATAATGAATTGTCCTTGATTGGCACGCTTTATTTTACCTAATTCACTATCAGAATCCTTTGCAAATTTTTCGGCCGAAGAACGGGCATTTTTAGTTGCCTCTTCTATCATTCCAGGTTTTATTTCATTCAATTTTGTAAAGAAAAATTGTGGGCTATATTGATATTCTCCGCCTGTAATAGCAACCCCCAATTTTAATAAATCGGCCTGTTTATCCATTAATTTACGCACCCGATCAATCTGTCCCGAAGTAACGGTTATCACCGATGTAATGTTATAACGGTAAGGTGACTGAGTATTCGAATATCTTTCAGCTTTCATATCGATAATCTGAGGTGCAGACAATGATATTTCGTTATCGGTTATTCCGTTATTTTTCAGAAAAGTTACAATAATCTGATTTTTACGGTTCAATTCATCATACATCGAAATCATATCATTACCGATTTCTTTAAATGCCAAAGGCCAGATCACCTTATCGGCAGGAACTTCCTTTTCCGCCAATCCTTTAACCGTAACAACTCTGTCCCTATCCTTAATTTCCGTCAAAGCATGACTTAATGTCCACCCTAACAAATAAAGCCCAATAGCAATCAATAATCCGGCTATCGGCAATTGAAATCGTTTTGAATCCATTATCGTCAGTTTTTAATTAATAAATCCTTCTATTCACAAATATAGCATTTAAAAGAGAATAAGAGTTATCTTCCTCTGTTTTTTTAAACAAAAAATAAAAAGCGTTGAGATGCATTTTGCGTAATTCACCGGAAAGGCGTATTTTCGTAAACAGATTCATTTTCAAAATTTCCGATTATGGCAAAACATAACCAAACAGGAAAGACAGGAGAAGAACTAGCCGCAGAATATCTCATTGCCAGAGGTTATATAATCCGGGATATTAATTGGAAAAACGGAAAACTCGAACTGGATATTGTCGCATATAAGGATCAGACACTGATCGTTGTTGAAGTAAAAACTCGAAGTTCCGATTTATTCGGGCATCCGGAAGATGCGGTAAACACCCGAAAGATACGACATATCATAGACGCGACAGACACATATATACAAAAATACGATCTCCCGTTCGAAGTCCGGTTCGATATTATTTCTATCGTTAAAAAAGAAAACGAATATGAAATCGAACATATTCCGGATGCTTTTTATCCTCCGTTACTATAAAACTTAAAACAATATGGATATAGAACAAATATGTGAATTTTGCTTAAGTCTTCCCGAAACGACAGAGTGTTTTCCGTTTGACGAAACTACTTTGGTCTTTAAAGTCGCAGGAAAAATGTTTCTTTATACGAGTCTCGAAGCCGAACAACATTGGGCAAATGTAAAATGTGATCCTGATCTGGCAATCGAACTACGGGAACAATATAGCTATGTAATGCCCGGATATCACGCTAATAAAAAATACTGGAATACGATCGTCTATGATAAAGCGAAAGAGGAACAAATGAAAGAATGGATGCTTCACTCATATACCGAAGTCGTAAAAAAACTGCCTAAGATCAAACGGGAAAAATTATTCGAACAACTCAAAAAAACGGGAAATTTAGACGACAGGCTCTAAAATAGCAGAAAGACAAAAGATAAAAATATGAACGAAACTTTTATACATCTGAATGAAACCCATTCGACCAATTCTTATTTAAGAGAATTGATCATGAGAGAAAAAGAGCAACCCGAAGGTACAGTCGTAATCACCGATTACCAAACTGCCGGACGTGGACAAAAGGGCAATAGTTGGGAGTCTGAACGGGGTAAAAATTTAACATTCAGCATTCTACTTCATCCAAACCATATTCCGCCGGGAAAACAGTTCATTCTGTCTCAACTCATTTCCATAGCAATTGTTGGTGTTCTAAAAAAATATGATCGGCATTTTACCATAAAATGGCCGAATGATATTTACTGGAAAGAAAAAAAAATAGCCGGGATGCTGATCGAGGTCGATCTTACCGGCTCATCCCTCAGTAATGCTATAATAGGAATCGGAATCAACATAAACCAGAGACATTTCAAATCAGATGCCCCGAATCCGGTATCACTTACCCAAATCACAGGTAAAGAACATAACCTCTCTGAACTCCTTGAGAAAATTCTCGACAGTATTGTCGACGAATACAACAAATACACTCCCGATAACGAAGAAGAAATAAGACAAAAATATATGGCGTTACTTTTTCGCAACAAAGGAGTATATCCCTATTTATATGGGGAAGAAATATTCAACGCTTCGATCGAAGGAATAGAACCTAACGGACAGTTGATACTGAAAAAAGAGAACGGCTCTATCCATACTTTTGCATTTAAGGAGATTTCTTTCGTGATTTAGACTCGTCCAAAATCATCTCTGCTTTTCCTATTTCTGCCAAACGTGTATAAATAGAATACAGAGTCTTACGCAGATAAGGGGTAGTATATTGTTTATCGGCTTTCTCAAGATAAGATGCGGCTTCTCGAAAATCGGTATCCAGAATTCTGTTTTTCTCCCATTCATAAGAAGCATATTGCATTCGTGTAGGAGACATCAGACTGTCATAGTGCATTTCCAACTCCTTTAATTGTTCTATTCCCCGATTATACATAAAATTGCCCAGAAAGATCAGAGCATCCCGATTAGTCGAATCTTTTTGATATATCCGTTTATAACAGTCAAAAGATTGTAGCTCTTCTCCCTGTTCAAGTAAAGCATCCCCTTTGAGTTTAAGAAGTCTTTCATCATCCGGAAACATCTCTAAAAGTTCGTCCGAAATCTCTACTATACGAGGCGCATCATTTCTAAAACGATAAAAACGTAATAGATAAGTATTGATCAATTTTTTCAGCCAAGGTTGTTCTTTCTTAATCAACAATAGCATATTCTCATATATCTTAGATTTTCGGTGAGCCATAGTCAAAGCATTCACCCCGATGAACAAAGAATCTAAAGACACACCGTTACGCTCCGATAATTCGACATAATGCATTACCGACTGGGGAGCTTCCTTGTAAGATGCCGCCACAACAGAAGATACATATAATTTTACCTCTTTCGGATTCTCGATCAACAAAATATTATACATAGAAAGCGCCTCGCTCCATTCCCGATTCTCAAAATGAGTCTCTGCTTTACGATACAATTTCTCATTAATAATCGCCCCCTGAAGCGAATACACCACACTCAAAAATAATATGATAATAATCTTCCTCATCTATAATTTTCGAAACAAAGTAACAGGCTCTTATGTTGCAAATTTAATAAAAAAGGAAGTATATATTTCTCTTTTTTGAACAGGAGTTTATCCCCGTTCATTTAAAATGTTTAAATTTGGCAAGGAAACAACAAAACAGGGAATAAGAATTTCCTCAATCATAAAATCAAAAATATGGATATCAAGTACAAACGTATATTACTAAAATTGAGCGGTGAGTCGCTTATGGGAGAAAAACAGTACGGTATAGACGAAAAACGGCTGAACGAATATGCCGAACAAATTAAAGAAATCGCCGGGCTGGGTATCGAAATCGGCATCGTAATCGGAGGTGGAAATATTTTCAGGGGATTGAGCGGTGCAGCCAAAGGATTCGATCGTGTTAAAGGCGACCAAATGGGTATGCTCGCTACCGTAATCAACAGTCTCGCCCTCAGTTCGGCATTAGATTCTCTGGGACAAAAAGCTCACGTATTCACCGCAACTAATATGTTCCCCATAGGTGAACATTATAGCAAATGGAAAGCGATAGATGCCATGAAACGAGGTGAAATCGCTATTATCTCGGGCGGTACGGGCAACCCGTATTTCACTACCGATACGGGGTCGGCTTTGAGAGGCATAGAGATAGAGGCCGACGTAATGCTAAAAGGTACTCGTGTCGATGGTATTTATACTGCCGACCCCGAAAAAGATAAAACAGCCGTAAAATTCGATAAAATCAGTTATGATGAAATCTATACACGAGGACTTAAAGTAATGGACCTGACGGCAACAACGCTTTGCAAAGAAAACCGACTTCCGATCATCGTATTCGATATGGACACCAACGGTAACTTGAAAAAAGTCCTCACCGGCGAGAATATAGGCACGTTAGTCTATTAATCCGAGAAACGTTTTGAGATTTGCCGAAACTATTTTATATTTGTTCCATAAAAAAATAAATTATCGTTTCGATAATACATTAACATATCGGTTAAATAAGATCGAAACCGTTTATTCCTACTGAAAACCGAATTTTATAAACCATCGTATATAAAACCACTATGACAGACGTAAAAACATATCTGGATGCCGCTGAAGAAAAAATGGCGATGAGTGTTGAGTTTTTAGATGAAGCTCTGGCTACAATCCGTGCAGGAAAAGCCAGTGCCCGCATTCTTGACCCGGTACGGGTAGAATACTACGGCAGTATGGTACCTATCAGTAATGTAGCCACTATTACCACTCCCGATGCTAAAACCATCGCCATACAACCGTGGGAAAAATCGATGTTCAAAGAGATCGAAAAAGCTATTCAAAATTCCGAAGTGGGCATTACTCCCGAGAACAACGGTGAAATTATCCGTTTAGGATTACCCCCATTGACAGAAGAGAGACGTAAAGCTTTAGTCAAACAAGCAAAGCAAGAAGCTGAAAACGCAAAAGTAAGTGTACGAAATGCACGCCGAGATGCTATCGATGGGTTGAAAAAAGCTATTAAAGCCGGAATGCCCGAAGATGTTGAAAAAGACGGAGAAGCCAGTGTTCAGAAAATTCACGATAAATACATTAAAAAGATAGACGATATTTTCAATGCAAAAGAAAAAGAGATTTTAACCGTATAACCTGAATCTCACATTTATTTTCGTTGTAAAAAGAATTTTTTGAACAGCATAAAACATATTGGAAGAACTAAAAGTCAGAACGGTTTGTTTTGCTTTTAGTTTTTCTTTTTTAAAATTACCCGGACAAGGATATAGTTTTATCAAATTAATATGGAACACGGACTCGTAATAAAAAACACCGGTAGTTGGTATATCGTAAAAACGGATGATGGGAAAGAGATCAAATGTAAAATAAAAGGTAATTTCCGTTTAAAAGGAATCCGCAGTACCAATCCCATTGCGGTTGGAGACCGGGTAGAAATAGAAAATAATAAAGAGGGGACGGCCTTTATCTCGAAAATAGAACCGCGAGAAAATTATATTATACGAAAATCGTCAAACCTTTCCAAAGAGTCTCACATACTGGCGGCCAATATCGATCAAGCCTTGTTAATTATCACAGTCAGCAATCCTACTACCCATACGATTTTTATAGATCGTTTTCTCGCTACTGCCGAAGCATATCGAATCCCGGTAAAAATTGTCATCAATAAAACAGACAGTTACAACGAGGACGATACAGAATACATGAATGCTTTGATCCATCTTTATGACACTATCGGATATGATTGTTTTAAGGTATCGGCATTGACGGGAAAAGGCATCGAGGAGATCAAATCTCTTCTAAAAGGAAAAATCACTTTACTGTCCGGTAACTCGGGTGTTGGAAAATCCACTCTGATCAATACTATCCTTCCGGGATTAAACCTAAAGACGGGAAATGTATCGACATCACACCATAAAGGAATGCACACTACAACATTTTCTGAAATGTTCCCATTGCCCGAAGGAGGATATATTATCGATACTCCGGGAGTAAAAGGTTTTGGTACTATCGATTTTGAACCGGAAGAGGTCGCTCATTTTTTCCCCGAAATATTTAAAATTTCCCATGATTGCCGTTTTAACAACTGCACACATCGCCATGAACCGGGTTGCGCCGTACTTGCGGCAGTAGAACAACATAGGATCAGCGAATCCCGATATGCAAGCTATCTGAGTATCATAGACGACAGCACCGAAGGAAAATACAGAGAAGGTTACTGATTTTCGCCATCATCCTTCATTAACATATACCGTCAAGTCGCCATTGTCTCCGAATGCGCTTGCATACGACATCCGGAAGACAAACAACCGTTAATTAAAAAGCTAAAGGCTTCCCATTATAGAAATCTAAAACTTTTGAACGGAATAAAAAATCATAACGCGCTTGAACTTGTTCGGACAGACTTTTCTCATATTTATTTTTTGCATCGCTATATTCAAAAACCGTTGATTTTCCGGCATCATACTTTTTCTGCTCATACTCGAATGAGATACGGGCCGCATCCACCGATTTTTGAGAAGAAATATACTTTTTATGCGCGGCGACCGCGGCATAATATGCCTGTTCTATTTCTTTATAAAGTTGCTGACGAGCATTATCCAATGCCAATTCTTGCAATCGTATTTGCAATCGGGCTTGCTTTACTTGATTGCGGGTTACCAAACGATTAAAAAGCGGGACAGATAATGTAAAACCGAGCGTTTCACTCCCATTATTACGCATCTGTTCGGCAAAAGTCCAGTTATTTTCATCTCCCCCCTTATAAGCATGATAATAGCTCGTCCCGTAAGACGCTCCGAAAGAAAGTGTAGGATAATATCCCGAACGTGCTTGTTTCAACCCAAAACGACTGCTCTCTAAAGCATACAAAGCAGACTTTATACCGGGACGATTTTCTACAGAAAACTTAAATGCATCCTTCGGGGAAACCAAAGATGCTGTTTGTTGTAAAGTGACCGAGTTCATATCGGGTTCTTCAATATCAAAACCCTCTGCCTTTTCTAAATTCAGTAATTGGGAAAGATCGACTAAAGATAAAAGCAGATTATTTTCCGATTGGGTCACATTCATTTCATCTTCTGCAACTAAAGCCCGGCTTTCATACAAAGATGCCTCGGAACTCCGTCCTTGCTCCACCATTTTTTCGATTTTTTTCAATTGCAAACGACTAATTTCCAGTTGTTTTTGCGCAATACATAATATCTCTTTATTAAAAAGGGCCTGTAAATAATAAGATGTTACATTCAAGGCAACATCTTCTTTCGCCTTATTCAACTCTTCTACGGCAGCTTTCAAGTCGAACCGGGCCGAACCGATCTCACTCTGTATCTTAAATCCTGTAAATACAGGGAGTGACGATGATATGCGAAATGATGTTGAAGATTGAGATTGGTCTTCATAAACTCCTGTACGTGAAGGACTCCGTCCGAAGTAAAAATCTTGTCCGGCACTTCCGGTCAAATCAGGTAAACGACTCATTCGAGTTGTATTCAACCGTATTTCACTATTTTCTTTTTCCAGTTGTTTTTGCTTTACCTGAATATTATTTTGTACGGCATAATCGATACATTGCGACAGCGACCATTTTTCTTGTGCTACAAGCGAAAAACAGCATGATGTTATGCCCAAACTTATTACGGCTATTTTACGAATATCCATCATTTCATTTCTTTATAATTCTATTTCCCCGAATAAAATCTCCCGCTTTCACTCCCGAAATTACCTCTATCGATATTCCATCCGACAATCCGGTTTTTATCGGTTTTTGCACAAATACCTGAGGACGGCTTATACTATCCTGCACCAGTTGCACAAAAGTAGAATCCCCATGAAACTCCACCGCACTTTCCGGTATCGTGAGCACGTTTTCTCTCCTATCCAGAATAATTTCAGCATTCGCACTATATCCGGCACGAACAAATACGGTATCAGGAATCGAAGCCGCTGCTTTAATTTCGAACAAGACTGTCCCGTTCTCCTCTGTGCTTTTCGGTGATATGTACTCCAGAACTGCATCAAAACAAGCATCTCTGAGTGCACCGACAGTAAGCTTGATCGGCATGCCCTCATGAAGTTGACCGACTTCGGTTTCGTCTATTTTACCTTTGAAAATCATATCATTCATATTTGCAATAGAAGCTATCGTAGTACCGTCATTAAAATTGTTTGATTGTATCACAGAGTTACCTACTTTTACCGGAACATCGAGAATCATCCCATCGATGGTGGAACGAATCTGAGTATTGCTATACTGTGCCGAACGCCTGGAAATCCCATCTCTTACAATTTCCAGATTATCCTGAGCATTCTGTAACTCTTCTTTCGCCCGGTTATTTTCCAACTGGCTTTTTTCAAACTCCTCTTTTGAGATCACACCGGAACGAAATAAATTTTGAGCCCGGTCAAAGTCCCGTTGAGTCTGACCGAAATTGATCTGAGCGACATTAACCCGAGACTCTGCAGCATTCAATGTTCCCATTTCCGGAATCACCTTCACCAAAGCAATTACATCACCGGCTTTCACCATCTGACCAGCTTCTTTATAAACCGCAGACACAATACCCGAAATCTGAGGCTTAATCAAGACTTCATCACGTGGCTCTACTTTTCCGGTAGCTATTGTTTTTTTCTCTATCGTCCTTTTCTGAGGAGCAACTACTTCATATACAGTTATCTCAGGACGGGACTTTTTCCATAAAAATACAAACGTTCCCACAAGCATTACTGCAAATACCAACAGTAAAAAAAACCTTACATATCTTTTCATAATCTATATTATTATTTTTCTTATTTATTCTTCCCGTATCGCATCTATTGCTTTTATCTGTAAAGCTCTCCATGCAGGCAGGCATCCCGCCAACAAACCGATAACGATCAAGACTATCGATGCCGAAACCGCTGTTGCAAAAGAAATTTGAGGTGGAGCAAAAAATATCTGTTCTCCGGATTGCAACATGTTTTGCATAAATATA
This sequence comes from Coprobacter fastidiosus, assembly GCF_982245605.1. Taxonomy (NCBI): domain Bacteria; kingdom Pseudomonadati; phylum Bacteroidota; class Bacteroidia; order Bacteroidales; family Barnesiellaceae; genus Coprobacter; species Coprobacter fastidiosus. The sequence continues at coordinate 11,760 of NZ_CEVCIF010000010.1, forward strand.
TCCACCACATATAGAAGAGCTACCCCCATAAACAAACCGAAAAAACCGGCCAGCAATGTCAAGATGAGACTTTCGGACATAATTTGCATCAATATAGAACGAGGACAAGCTCCCAATGCCCGACGGATACCGATCTCTTTAGTCCGTTCCCGTACGGTCACCAACATAATATTACTCACACCTACCGCCCCAGCCAACAATGTCCCTATTCCTACAATCCAAATCAGAATATTTATCCCACCGAATAAAGAGTAAAACATTTTAAATTCTTTCTCAACATTTATACTGCCGACGGCTTGCAAATCGTCAGGAGAGATTCGATTATGCTTCTTAACGACATTTTTCATTTCTTCCTCTAAAGCAGAAACCGAAAACTTTTCATTTACAGATAATGCTACACAGTCTATCTTGTCCCCTCTATTATAACTCTGCTGCATAGTACTAAACGGTAAAATAATAGATGCTTCGGAACGGCCTCCGATCTGTATTTTCGTTACCGGAATATTCACACCTACTACCCGATAAGCCACTCCATTTATCTGTAACAACTTTCCTAACGGATTCTCTCCCGGCATAAACATCTCTTGATACACCTGTTCCCCTATTACGCAGACTTTTCGCCTCTCCCTAATATCCACTTCATTTATATAGCGCCCATAAAGCATACGTTGGGGTTCTATAAAAAGGTAATCAGGAGAAAGCCCTTTTACCATATAAGCCCCATATTTATTATTTCGCAACGTATTTTTCTCATTCCACTCAAACATAATAGCAGATATTCGCTCTATTTCGGGAAAACGCCCCCTCAGCACCTCCACATCCGACGTATGTATAGACCAATTACGCCCTTTTGCAAAACCGGCATAAGCTTTAGAGGTCCTCTCAGAGAAGAAATAACAAGAATTTTTCGGAAAATCTTTCACCCCGGAAATTATCCCTTCTTCAAGCCCGTTTCCCGATCCTGACATGAGAACTAACATAAATATCCCCCAAAACACCCCAAATGCAGTCAAAAGACTACGGATTTTATTCCGCGTGATCGTAAGCCATATTTCCTGCCATCTATCTTTATCAAACATAACTTCAAAACTTAATCATTCACTCCGCAATGCTTCTATCGGTTTTACCCGTACGGCTTTCCGAGCCGGAAAATATCCGGCAAGAACTCCGGACACAACAAGAACCAACGTAGCAGAAACAGCTATCGAAAGATCTACCGTAGGGTTCTGAAATATCATATCCTTATTCATTCCTCCTCCAACCAACAAAGCATTCACACCTTCCGTCAAACTGATTCCTGCAATCATTCCCAAATAGCCGAAAAAAAGTGTTACAAACACCGATTCAATCACGACCAGTCTCAAAATCGAAGCTGGAGTAGCACCTAATGCTTTTCGGATTCCTAATTCCCGAGTCCGCTCTTTTACCGAGATCAACATAATATTACTAACCCCTACAATCCCGGCGATAAGAGTTCCGATGCCGATAATCCAAACAAAAATCTGGATTCCGTTAAATATTCCCTGTGTCTGCAAATAATTCGATATCGTATTACTGACATACAAAGCATTCCTATCGTCCGGAGAAAAATCTCCGAGCTGGCCCAACGTTTCCCGCATCCCTCGTTCAAAAGCAGCATTTTCCTCTAACGAGTTTACACCCTCGACCAACATCTCCAAGCTCTTATATTTTTCGTCAGGAAAATAAATTTTCCCGGCAGTCGATAACGGAATAAATACATCTGGCGAACTCTGCATAAGTTCTTCCGTATAAATGCCGACAACTTTATAGACGATATTTCCGGCTTTGATCTGCTGTCCTATAGCCGGTTTGGATTTAAATAACGTCTCGGCCGTACGCTCGTGAATTACAGCTACTTTACGAGCCATTTTCATATCAGCTTCATTAATAAAACGCCCTCCTCCCGCTACAATCTCTACATTACGAATAGATGGATATTCGGGAGAAACAGCCTTTATCAAATTAAACATAGATTCTTTTCCTACCGACAAAGTATCTCCCCAACGATCAAGAACGGCTGTAAAACGGGTAACCTCCGGGTGAAGTTTACGAAACTCGGAAACATCTTCAGGACGGAAACTTACTTGTCTGTTTTTAGGCATACCTTTATACGGAAGATAAGTCTTTCCCGTCCATAATGCTACGGCATTCTTTGCACGCCATGAAAATTTACTCTGCACCCCGTTCTTCAGCCCGTTACCTGCCCCCAATAACAGAATAAGCATAAAAATGCCCCAAGCAACAGAAAATCCGGTCAAGAATGTTCGTAATTTATTATTACGTAAAGCTCCCCATATTTCTTGAACAATGTTCCACATACTCGTTTTATCTTAAAATTTCGACCGAACCGATAATCCCATCTTTGATATGAACGATCTTATTCGTCTGAGTGGCAATATCTCTCTCATGAGTTACGACAACCAAAGTCATTCCTTCTCTATTCACTTCTTTCAACAGATCCATAACCTCCTGGCTCGTCTTACTGTCCAACGCTCCGGTCGGCTCATCAGCCAATATAATCTGCGGACGGGCAATCAGTGCCCTTGCTATGGCAATCCGCTGTTTCTGACCTCCGGATAATTCCGAAGGCAGATGCAAAGCATGTTCTTTAAGTCCCATTTTTTCGAGATATTCCATTGCCTGCATATTTCTTTTTTTACGTGATACATTTTGATAATATAGAGGAAGAGCAACATTCTCCATTGCATTTTTAAAAGATATCAAATTGAATGATTGAAAAACAAATCCGATCATTCGATTGCGATATTCAGCAGCTTTAGTCTCCGATAAATTCTTAATAAGCACATCATTCAAATAATAATTACCCGAGTCATAATCATCCAAGATACCTAATATATTCAACAGAGTGGACTTTCCAGATCCGGATGCCCCCATTATCGAAACCAACTCCCCCTTGCCGATCTCCAAATCGACACCTTTCAGTACATGTAATGGAGAACCATTATGGTAAGTTTTGTGAATTTGCTCAAGGCGTATCATAGTCAAATATTCTATATAATTTTAATCTTAGACGTATATTACAGATCTAAAGGTTGCAAATAATAATTTTTAGTCAAAAAAATATCTGTACAAAATTTTAACAGACTCAAATCTACCTCTTATTCTACTCCACAAATATATAAAATATAAAGTACCATGTAATACATAGTACCATTAAACACAAATAAAACAGCATAATTTAACATTTATGATTAAAAACTATAAAAAAGCCTATAGAAATCGGATCGATGAAAATTCGATAACACCCCAACAGGAAGATAGTCATGTCGATAAAAGCCGTATAAAGCGACTCATAAAAATAAACCGGTACTACAAATTAAATGTTAACCCTCCCAAATATATTTCTTTTCTATATAATAATTGACATAGAATTACTATTTTTGTACTCCTATTAACTACCGAACATGAAGCAATATTTAGATCTTTTACAACGTGTATTGCAGGAAGGAACTCATAAGGAAGACCGTACCGGGACAGGTACGATTAGTGTATTCGGACACCAAATGCGATTCAATATGGAAGATGGTTTTCCGCTATTGACAACAAAAAAACTGCATTTGAAATCGATTATATACGAACTTCTATGGTTTCTTAAAGGTGATACAAATGTCAAATATCTTCAAGATAATGGAGTAAGGATATGGAATGAATGGGCCGATGAAAACGGTGATTTGGGACATATATACGGTTATCAATGGCGATCATGGCCTGATTATAACGGTGGCCATATAGATCAGATAACCGAAGCTGTGGAAACAATCAAACACAATCCCGATTCTCGCAGGATAATCGTAAGTGCATGGAATGTCGCAGATCTTCCTCAGATGAATTTACCTCCATGTCATGCGTTTTTCCAATTTTATGTAGCAAACGGACGTTTAAGTCTGCAACTCTACCAACGTAGTGCCGACATCTTTTTAGGTGTTCCGTTCAACATTGCATCATACGCTTTGTTATTAAAAATGATGGCACAAGTTACCGGATTAAAAGCCGGAGATTTTGTTCATACATTGGGAGATGCCCATATCTATAGTAATCATATCGAACAGGTAAAATTACAATTGACCCGGGCACCTCGTCCATTACCTCAAATAGAAATAAATCCGAATGTAAAGGATATATTCGGATTCAAATATGAAGATTTTACACTTACCGGATACGATCCGCATCCTCATATAAAAGGAGAGGTTGCGGTATAAGTTTCGGCAAAACTATTTAATAATAACCTAATACAGATAATATTATGCCAACAATTTCTTTAATCGCCGCAGTAGCTGAAGATATGGCTATCGGCAAAAATAAAGAGCTTTTGTGTCATATGCCCAACGATCTGAAACGGTTTAAGGACTTGACCGTAAATCATGCCGTTATCATGGGACGCCGTACATTCGAATCCCTTCCTGACGGGGCATTACCTAATCGCAAAAATTTGGTTCTTACTTCTATTCCCGAATCATTTTATGATAATGCCTTTGCTTGTTCTTCTATAGAAGATGCACTGAATCTATGCGAATCGCAAGATGAAGTTTTTATCATCGGAGGAGCCATGATATACAAACAAACTATCGAAATGGCCGACAAATTGTATATTACGGAGATTCATCATAAGTTTGAAAATGCCGATACATTTTTCCCGGTCATAGATCCTAATAAATGGAAAGAGGTTTTTCGGGAAGATCATCCGGCAGACGAAAAACATTCTTATCCTTATTCCTTTGTTATTTACGAAAAGAAATAATACAAAAACAACCCGGAAACATCTCTCTATATTTTAAGTGATGTTTCCGAGTTTAATCATCTATTTATCAATCAGTCTACAATTTCTGTGATAATTCCTCCATCACGATTAAATTTCAATTTCACCTCCGGTTGGGTTTCAAGATTTACCTCATAGCCATAACTATGCTGGCTGATCTCAACAATAGAAGCATCCGGATATTCTTGGGCGACATACGTCAAAATAGCTCCCGGTAACAGATCATACAAGACAGGTCCTGGAATTTCAACGCCATTTCCATCTACTTCTTGCCATCCGCCATTCCTGTAAAATCGCAATACAAAACCGTTTGCAAGCTCCACTTTATAATGAGGCTCTCCGTCCTCTTTCTCAACAGAAGCCACATCTACCCCGGAGAAATAATTCTCTATAAAATGTCGGCTCTCGACCGGCAAATTATTATAAACGATTTTTTTATCGTCATCATCACACGAGAAAAATATTCCCATGACCGAAAATAATAATATTGTAACTATCCCAATAGATTTCAAATTCATCGTCTTTTCGATTTAGCATTTGTAATACATTGGGATAACAAGGCGGCATGCAAAAGTTTCACGGGATTAAGATTATTTGACTACATTTAAGAGGTTGTCTGAATTTTCCGATAAATAAATATTACCAGGCCATTTTTACGTTTTCACTTGTCAGATAGCCTGCTCTCTCTCGTAAAGACAAAAAAAACGTTTCCTCAAAAACTATCAGACCTGACCCGAATAAAATTTAGACGACAGGTTCTAATCTATAATGAAAAATCCGCATCTTATAAAAAATGCGGATTTCAGACCGATAAAGATCAAGTATCATTACTTGATTCTATTCTCGAAAGTTTCGATTCCTCCTTTTAAGAAATTCAAATAAGCGGAAATATCCTCATTATAAGAATACGGAGGAGCTATAGGATAACCATCGGTATCCAATAAAACATAAAACGGTTGTGCATTAGCACCGAATTTCGACCGTTGCAAATAACTCCAACGATCCCCTACCGTACGAAGCGTACGCATCTTTCCATACTCTTCTATTTTTACCGGTTCAGATAACGGAGTCTTGTCATCTACCATTAAAGTAATCAACACATAATCATTATCGATCATCGCTTTTACGGCCGGATCAGTCCATACAGCAGCCTCCATTTTCCGGCAATTCACACAACCGAATCCGGAAAAATCGATCATAACCGGTTTATTAACTTTCTTGGCATATGCCATGCCCTCATCATAATCCGTAAATTTGGCATGTACTTCATCCTTATAAAGATTAAAATCTTGTGTATTCAACGGAGGAGTAAATGCGCTGATCGCTTTCAAAGGTGCTCCCCATAAGCCGGGAATCATATAAATAGCAAATGCGAAAGAAATAATTGCCATAAAAAGGCGTGGTACAGAGACATATTTTATATCACTGTCATGAGAAAATTTAATTTTACCGAGTAAATAAAATCCCAATAAAGTAAAAATAATAATCCATAAAGTCACGAATACCTCTCTGTCAAGGATATGCCAGCCATAAGCCAAATCGGCAACAGACAAGAATTTTAAAGCCAAAGCCAGTTCTAAGAAGCCTAATACCACTTTTACAGAATTCAACCAACCTCCCGATTTAGGCATCGACTTGAGCATAGAAGGGAATATGGCAAACAAAGAGAAGGGAATAGATAATGCTACTGCAAATCCCAACATTCCGATCGCAGGTCCGGCAATTTCACCCATCGATGCCGCCTGAACCAAAAGCGTACCGATAATAGGACCGGTACAAGAGAAAGATACCAAAACCAAAGTAAATGCCATAAAAGAGATACTCAAAATACCGGTAGTTGCATCGGCTTTACTATCCAGCTTTGTAGTCCATGAAGCCGGCAATGTTAATTCGAACGCTCCGAAAAATGATATGGCAAACAGTACCAACAATGCAAAGAATATAATATTGAATATTGCATTCGTCGCTAAATTATTCAAAGCACTCGCCCCGAAAATAGCCGTAATAATCAAACCTAACACTACATAAATAACGATAATGGCAATACCGTACATAACAGCATCCCTTATCGATTTTTTACGATCTTTCGTACGTTTCAAGAAAAAACTTACAGTCATCGGGATCATAGGCCACACGCAGGGAGTAAGCAAGGCAAGCAAACCTCCGCCGAATCCCAAAAAGAAAATAATCAGAAGCGATCTTTCGGCAGTTCCGCCATTCTCGCCAAAAGCATTGAGCTCATCTATTACCGGAGTCCACAAATCGTTTTCCGAATTCTTTGTGTGAACAGTAGCAGAATCGACAGCAACAACCCGGGCAGCCATAAGTGTATCGGCTTTCAAAATTCCGCTCTTTTGTTCCGGTTCAAATGTTGATTTTATATTTTCTTTTTGTAAAGACTCCGGCTTCGTTGCTTCTGCAGGAGTACCTTTTCCCGTAAAAGTAAACTCCTCAGTCGTCGGAGGAAGACAACTCTGGTCATTACAAGCCATTGCCCTCACATTACCCGTTATAGAAAATGTCGGTGCTGTCAATTTTATTTTCTGAATAAATACGGCCTGCTTTTCATACCAACTGAGTTCCATTTCGAACTGTTTATCATATTTTTTTATCAGACGAGACGACGAGGTTACCCCGCCATCTAAGACCGCACCATGTATCTCATCGAATGAAAATGTTGTTGCCGCAGGTCCTCCATCCGGAATATTCATTCCATAAAGATGCCATCCGTCATCCATATTGGCAGTAAATACAAGCTCTTTTTCAGAATCGGAAATATCCTTTACAGAAAAACGCCAATGTACCGCCTCGATAATTTGGGCATAACTTATAACACTCACACACAAAAGAAACAACAGCGAAAATAATTTCTTCATTATCATTTAGTTTTTTAACTTACATCTCACACTACCGGAATTTTCTGATCCATAGAAAATAACTCTATATAATTAACAGAAAAGCCGAAAAAAAGATTGTTTCAAAACATCTGTAAAACTTATTTTGAAACAATCCAGTCCTACTTTCTACAAAGTTATCTAATGACTGCGGTATTTGATATAATTTCACCTGCTTTATTAACAGTTTTTACAAAATAAATCCGATAACGAGATTTGAAATTTCCTCTTTCAAAATTCCTTTCATCTATTCTACCAATGTATCACAAATATAGAACTTTAAAGATATTTCTATATCTATTAAACTCCTGACAAATAAATCCCGTTTAAATTTTCCGATAAAGTAATTCAGTCAGGCTATAAAAACACGGATGAATCAAATTTGTTTTGTACATTTGTTCTATCAAGATCATAATCGATATATGAAACTCATTCATACGGCAGACTGGCATATCGGACAATCATTTTACGGGTATAACCGAGACAACGAACATCAAATGTTTTTTGAATGGCTGTGTGCTGTAATAAAAAGGGAAAAAGCCGATGCCCTGCTCATTGCCGGAGATGTTTTCGATTCTCCTAATCCTCCGGCCTCGGCACAACGTTTATTTTACCATTTTCTGAGAAAGGCCACTGAAGAAAATCCGCAACTGCAAATCATAATCATATCGGGAAACCACGACTCGGCTGCCCGCTTGGAAGCTCCCATGCCTTTATTGGAATCGATGAACATCACGATCAAAGGTGTTATAAAAAGAAATGAAGACGGAATCGACTACTCAGATTTGTTAGTTCCCATTTATGATAAAGAGGGAAATATCCTCATCTGGTGTATGGCTGTCCCCTACATAAGACAAGGAGATTATCCTCCTTCAGACAGTTACGCAGAAGGTGTAAAAAATCTGTATAACGCCATATATAACGAGGCTTTGAAGCATGCAGAGCACGACCAAATGATTATCGCTATGGGACATTTGCAGGCCACAGGATCTGAGATTTCAGAAGACGACCAGAGCGAACGTACCGTAATCGGCGGTTTGGAGTGCATTTCTCCCGAAGCCTTTGCCCCCGGCATTTCTTACACGGCTCTCGGCCATTTGCACAAAGGACAGCGTGTCTCGAAACGAGAAAATGTCCGTTATGCCGGAAGTCCTTTGCCGATGTCTTTCGCTGAAAAAAATTATAAGCACGGTATCGAAGTCATCGAATTAGAGAAAAACAAAGTTATAAATATACACCGAGAAATCTTCGATGCACCGATTCCTCTGCAATCAATACCCAAAACAGCCGAACCGATAGATAAAGTTTTACAGGCAATAGATAGTATAGACCCGTCTTCAAAAAATTATATAGAGGTGCTTGTATCGGTCGATGGTCCTGAACCGTCTCTTAATTATAAAATAGAACAAGCACTGGAGAATAAGCAAGTACGTCTTACTCGTATTTTGCGAAAATCGGCGGTTGTTTCCGGATCAGGCGAGCAACGGATAATAAATTATGACGAGTTTAAGAAGATCAGTCCTATAGAGATGGCAAAGGAGGCTTTTTTGAAGAAATACGGATCAGAAATGCCCACAGATATAGAAAGCTTGTTAAAAGAAGCAATCGAACAAACGGAGATTTGAGAACATGAAAATATTAGCCATACGAGGAAAAAACCTCGCCTCGTTAGCCGGGGAATTTACAATAGATTTTACAACCGAACCATTATGTTCAGCCGGAATATTCGCAATTACCGGAGCTACAGGCTCCGGCAAATCGACTTTACTCGATGCATTATGTCTGGCTCTATTCGATAAAACTCCCCGCACCGAAGGCAGTTCGGACAGTATATCGGTTTCTGATACCGAAGGACAAAGTATCGGACAAAAAGATCCTCGTAGTATTTTGCGCAGAGGTACGACACATGGATATGCAGAGGTAGATTTCAAGGCATTAAACGGTCTCTGTTACCGTAGTTCTTGGTCGGTGGCACGCGCCAGAGATAAAATAACCGGGAAATTAAAAAATGCCGAAATACGGGTATTCAGACTCGATAATCAAGAAGAAATACAAGGTACAAAAACCGAGATTCTGTCTCGTATTCAAGAACTGCTCGGCATGAATTTCGAACAATTTACTCGATCGGTACTATTAGCTCAAAATGATTTTTCTACCTTTTTAAAAGCTAAACAAAACGAAAAAGCGGAATTGCTGGAAAAACTTACCGGAACTGATATCTATTCCCGTATATCGAAAACAATATACATGCGTGCAAAAGATGCTGAAGAAAAATGGCAATCTATGTACAACCGCACCAAAGATATCGAACTTCTGCCGGAAGAAACCGTAAAACAATATTTAACAGAGCAAAACTCGATCATCGAATCTCTTTCTCTTTTGCAAAAACAGCAAAAAAGTATCGAAGAGAAATTGAATTGGATTAAAAACCGAGAAACACTTTTCTTTGAAAAGGAAAAAGCACAAAACGATCTGACAAAAATACGACAAGAACTTCTTGAAGCTCAGCCCCGCTTCAACTATCTGCAACGTATCGACTGCATACAACCGATAAAAGAATACTATCTGAAACTAAAAACAGCAGAAGAACAACATATTAAAGCCAAAGTTCTCTATCAAACGCTACAAAAACAACGAAACGAAATTTCAGAAAAATATAAAACAGCAGAAGATGTTTATAGGCAAAACGAATCTCAACTGAAAAAGATAGAAGATACCTATATTCTTATAGAACCTCAATTAAGAAGGGCTCGTGAACTGGATATACGAATCGAGAACGGGAAAAAACAGACCGACACTCTAAAGTTTGATATAGACAAGATTACAAAAGAATTGGACGCAGAACAACAAATATATGAAACTCTGCACAAGGATATATCTACAACCGAGACTCAAATAAAAGAGATTAAGAAATGGTTTACCGAACACGAGCACTTTAAAGATATAATCCCTCACATAAGCTTGATTTTGAATTTAATCCACGAAACGGAGATCGCCCGCAACCAGAAATTATCAAATGAAAAGACACTTATATCATTAAATAAAACTCTCGAAGCGCAAGAGAAAAAATTAACGCAAGTAAGAACAGAACGCGAAAATCTGGAAAAACATCTTCCCAAAGAAATCATTCAATGGCGTTTACGGCTTGTCGAAGGCACTCCGTGCCCGGTATGCGGGAGCATACACCATCCGATAAAACAAAATACCGACACTTCGGAAGAGTCTTTACAATCGGAAAAATTGGAAGAACTCAAAGAAAATGCCGATAAAATGATCTCTTCTCTTTCGGAAGAAATCGGACAAATCTCGATTTCTATCGAGCGATACCGCACTTTAATACAGAACTACGAAACATCGTATAAAAATGCACATGAAAATATTGCCGGATATTTCGAGACTTTTCCTGATTGGGAAAAGTTATTACAAGAAGAAACACTGGGAAAACTATTAAAAGAAACTGCGTCTTTTTGGCAAATAAAACAAGAATCTCTTTCTCGTTTATCAGAAAAACAAAATACATCGAACGAAAAGCTCTCTGCAAAAACCGATCTTATCAAACGATTGGCAGAGACCCGAAAAGAGAGGGAGCAACAACAACTCTCAGAATCTTCCCGATTGTCTCAACTGCTCGAAGAAAGAAAAAGTTTATTCGAAGGACGGCTGGCAAACGATATACAAACAAATTATGAGAAACGAAAACAAGAAGTTTCAAAACAACTCGAAGATTCTCGAAAAACATTAAACGATATTGCCGGAAAACAAGAGCATCTAAACGGTATATCCGCAGCAAACAAACTCGAACTTAACCGACTTTTACAAGAAATCGAAACGGAAAAGCAAAACATAAAGGTATGGATTTCCGATTTTAATCGTACCTCGGCCTTCCGTCTCTCGTCAGAAGATTTGCCGGAACTCTTATCCCGGTCTCCGGAATGGATTACCCGTGAACGAGAACAATTAGCAGACCTTTCTCGTCGAGAAAGCATCTGTAAAGCAACACTTATCGAAAGAGAAAACAAACTTAAAACTCACGAATCGAATAATCCGGGAGTTATAAGCACAAATCATGATGAATCTTTGATAAAACAAATTGAAGAAATTAATAACAATATAAAATCATATCAACAAAGAAATACCGAGATTTCCGTATTGTTACAATCCCACCAACGAAATTCAGAAAAAGTAAAACAGTTTACAAATGAACTCGATCGGTTAAGTCTTATTTCGGAAAAGTGGAATAAACTAAATGAATTATTAGGTTCTCAAAGCGGTGATAAATTCAAAAAAATCGCACAGGGATATACCCTCGACATATTGTTATCTTATGCAAACAAACATCTGCAAGAGTTATCAAGACGGTATGTACTACAACGCATTCCGGACACACTCGGGCTTCAAATCTCCGACCTCGATATGGGAGGAGAAATAAGATCGGTACACTCTCTATCAGGAGGAGAATCTTTTCTCATATCTTTGGCCCTTGCCTTAGGCTTGTCTTCCGTATCCTCGAACCGCATGCAAGTCGAATCCTTGTTCATCGACGAAGGATTCGGTTCTCTCGACATAGATACCCTGCGTATTGCAATGGATGCTCTTGAACGGTTACAAACAGGAGGAAGAAAAATCGGCGTCATATCACATGTACAAGAAATGACCGAACGCATCGCTGTGCAAATACAAGTAGAAAAAATAAACAACGGAAAAAGCAAGATATCGATAACAGGATAAAAAAGAGATGACAAAACCAAACAGTCTGTAAAAATGTTTATACCATATAAATTCTAAAAACAGATTGTCATGAGTTTTTTATGGTACATATTGATCGGTATTCTCGCAGGATGGGTCGCCGGAAAAATTATGAGAGGCGGAGGTTTCGGATTGGTTGTTAATTTGGTAGTCGGCATTATCGGCGGTTTGCTCGGAGGTTGGTTGTTCGGGCTTTTCGGTCTTATTCCCGTCGGCTCGATCGGTAGCTTTATCACATCCGTAATCGGAGCTATCGTTCTGTTATGGCTGGTTTCATTCATGCAACCTAAACAGAAACAATAAAAATTTCCGTTGAGCTTTCTTTCATTTAGAGCCTGTTTAAAGAAACCCAAAACCTGATTCGGGTAAAATTCAGACGACAGGCTCTTAACTCCGTTCTTAAAAAATAGTCGCATAATTACCTACCTAATTTTACACTTATTTCTTCTCCACGATTATTAATCCCCAATTAATTAAAATATAATTGATCTAATAATCGTCTCATCACATATTTGCAATAATGTTAACCGACAGTTATTTCCGAACTATTATTTCTAATAAATATACTTATGAAAACATGTACATTCAAACAGGCAGCCTCTTTACTCTTATGCTGTCTCATTACTACGGCTTCTGCCAAAGAAATCTATCTATCATCTAATGGGAAAGACAAAAATGACGGTACAACTCCTGCTACTGCCGTAAAAACCCTCTCAAAAGCTTTATCGCTTGCAGATAAAGGCGACGAAATCAAAGTATCGGGATTTATCGATATTTCTAAAGAGCCGACTTCTGATCAATACGGAAACGGATGCTACAACCTGAAAGGTAACCAAGGAGTAAAATTTCCCAACAAGGCGTTGACTATTACAGGAGATAATCGAGAAACCTGCGGATTTGACGGAAAATCAAATTCCGGAAACGGAACAGGCTGCCTTCGCTTAGATGGTGTATACGACGGATTAACTGTCAAGAACCTTACTATAAAAAACGGCGATCCTTGCGGAGATAAAGGTGGAGGTGCTTATATCCGGGAAGGTAAAATCACATTCGACAACTGTGCTTTCATAGACAATCGCAACTATAAACAGAATAACGGTACTACTCGAGGAGGCGCTATTTACTACGAAGGAAATCATCCGGACTCTAAGTTGACCCTTAACAAATGTATATTTAAAGGTAATCTGAACAAAGAAGGTAGTGATATCTTTTTCAGTAACGGAACATTACTTGCCGACGGTTGTTCTTTTGAAGGAACTGATGCCAGCATATATGCAGGATCAGAAGGCGGAGTGCTAAAAACTACTACACAAGGAGACTTCAATGACATCGTATTCCGCAACTCGGTTATCAGAAACTATAAAGTAGATACGAATGGTGCGGCATTCAGTCTGAAACATCTCGTAAAAGATAAAAATTTAAATCTCCGGGTTGAGAACTGCCTCATTTACAATAATCAATGCCTGAAATATCAGGGTGGAGTATGCATTGTAGATAACAGCCAACCTTCGGGCACAGATAAAGTAACCTTTATCAATACGACCATGTACGGAAACAAAGCCATGTCCGGTGGAGCTATCATGCTCGACCAAGTTCCCGAGACGACAAGCACATTCGACCTTATCAACTGCACTATCGTAGGTAATGACTCCCAATCCGGCGGAGGGGTACGCATCAACAATAGAGCTGTAAATATGACCAAACGCATCTATAACTGCATTTTGGAAGGCAATACCGAAAAAGGAGAACGCCCTTCTGACCTGTCCATACAATATAATGATGTCAACGGAAATGAACTGATTATCAAAAATTCATTTATAGGATCAGAATCCAGCAATAAATTAAGCGACGGCTTTGCCACCGAAAGCCAAATGAATTATACCCCGAACGGCATATCATGCGGTCTTGTGGAAAATCCGATCGAGTGCATACAAAAACTAAAATGTATTCCTTTAAAAGACAATTCTCAAGCACTAAAAGCCGGGAATGCACAATATTTGAAAGAAGTGGGTGTATATGTCGATCAACTACAAAAAACAAGACCTTATAGCGACAATAAATGTGCCGCAGGAGCAATAGAAAATCCGATCGGTAAAATCGGAAAGTAACTTTATAAATTAAGAGCCTGATAAAATTTAGACTTAGTTACCATTCGGAAGAATCATTCGAACTCCGGATGGTAACTTTATTCTGCAAATTATTTTTTACTATTTCATCAAACATCACGTGATTATTTCAGGTTTTCCTTAAAAAATACTTCCAATTTATCAAAAGGGATCAAACTTGTACGGTCATACAAATCTACATGACCCGCACCAGGGACAACATACAATTCTTTTGGCTCAGCAGCTCGTTTATAAGCATCTTCACTAAACTCCCGAGAATGGGCATTCTCTCCGGTAATAAAAAGCAAAGGACGCGGGGAAATGGTTTCTATATCGTTAAATGGATAGAAATTCATAAATTTTACATTACTGGTAAGAGTAGGATGTGTCGTCGTAAGCGGAGTCACTCCTTTGGGTGTATATTCGCCACGTGAAGTACGGTAAAAATCATAAAATTCTCGCTCAATAGGAGTTGAATTTGCATCCAACTCATGCACTGTACCACTGGTATATTTGGTTTTGCCGCCTACAAATTCGACATAACGCTGTTCCGCCGCCTCAGCAAGAATTTGCCGCCGTTGTTCAAGTGTTACGGTATGTTTCAACCCATTACGATTAGCAGCTCCCATATCATACATACTTATCGTTACTATCGCTTTCAATCTCGGATCAATTTTCGCAGCACTAATAGCAAAGCTTCCACTACCGCAAATTCCAATAACCCCGATTCTCTCACGGTCAACAAATTTTCTCGACCCGAGAAAATCAACCGCAGCACTAAAAGTCTCTGAATACATATCAGGAGACACGGCATTACGAGGCAAACCTTCACTCTCTCCCCAAAACAGAAGATCTATAGATAAGGTTACAAATCCACGTTCAGCCATTTTCACTGCATAAAGATTGGCACTCTGTTCTTTAACTGCACCCATCGGGTGACCGACAATAATGGCAGGATATTTTTCCCCAGTCTCCATTTTTTCGGGGAGAAACAGATTTCCTCCTATTTTCATTTTATATTGATTAAGGAAAGAAACCTTTTCTATTTTCACTTTATCACTTTTGTAAAAGTTATTTGCGTCGGTTTGTGCAAAAGAGATATAATGCACAGTCATAACCAATATAACCACAAAAAATATCTGTTTCATAGTTCTAATAATATGTATGTTTCTTACTTTTTATTTTTTATGTACTGTCTCAATCTTCCAATAAGCGATATATCTCATTCGTCAAATGACTTGCTATCAACCTCGTAATCCCCCAAAACAAACTCAAAAGAATCTCTCAAACCTGACTCGAATAAAACTCAGACAAGCTTCTTAACATCAACTTTCATTTTAAACTTTCTTTAAAGAATGTCTCCAATTTGTCAAAAGGAATCATATCGACACGATCATAGAGGTCGATATGGCGCGCACCCGGTACGATATAAAGCTCTTTCGGTTCAGCAGCCCTCTCATAAGCATCTTCACTGAAATAACGCGAATGCGCATTCTCTCCTATAATAAAAAGTAAAGGACGAGGAGATATGGTCTGGATATAGTTCATCAGAGGGAAATTAATAAACGATAAATGACTCGTTTCGGAAAAACCTCCCCGAGCACGAGGATGATGCCCTCGTTTAAGAGCATAGTATTCCCAAAACTCAGCACCTATCGAATCGAGTCCTGCAGGTATCTCTGTCGCAGTCTCGACCGGAAATGACGGATTATACTCAGGTTCTCCGGCCTCAAAATCTTTCCAACGTTGTTCACTGAGACGTTCGAGCATCCGATCATATTCAACCTTCGTCATAGAATCTTTCCATCCGTAATGATCTGCACGACTAATATCATACATACTTGCTGTAGCAACGGCTTTAATACGTTTATCTACCCGAGCCGCCGTAACTGCAAAGCCTCCACCCCCGCAAAGCCCGATCGCGCCGATACGATTTCGGTCAACAAATGATCGTGTACCGATAAAATCGACCGCAGCACTAAAATCCTCGACAAAAATATCCGGAGAAGAAATATGGCGAGGTTCACCGCTGCTTTCTCCATTATAAGACTCATCAAAAGCCAAAGTTATAAATCCTCGTTCGGCAAGTACCATAGCATAAATACCTGCACCTTGTTCCTTCACTCCACCATAAGGTGTTCCTATGACAATTGCCGGGTATTTTTCAGATTTGTCAAAGTCTTTCGGCACATACATATCTGCAGCGACTGTAATTCCGAAACGATTTTTATATCGAACACTCTCAACTTCTACCTTATCACTGACGATAAAAGTCTTATCATTTTTTTAAGCACTAAGCGTATTCATAATTAGCAACATTAAAAATATCAAAAAACATAATTTTCTATTCATCCTATCCTATTTTATAGAATCACACATTTTTACCCATTTCGTATGCCTCTTGCATAGCAGCATTACCCTTAATTTCGCCAATATTCCATACTCCCAAACCGAATACAGTTCCTTTTATCACCGGATTCTCTAAACAATCGAGAAAACCTTGAAAAGTATCGACCGTGCGTAACATTTTTTCTTTATCGTCTTCTGCCGCCGTTATAATAAAAAAGAAATCTTTATTTTTTATCTCTGTATAACGTGCACAGCAACGATCGATAAGGGTCTTCATTTGTGCCGACATCGTATAAAAATATACCGGAGTAGCCATAACAATCACATCCGCAGCAAGCATTTTCTCTATAATTTCAGACATATCATCTTTCTGAGGACAAGGTTTGCCATACATACTGCACACGCTACATCCCGTACAGTAATTAATATTTTTGTCCCGAAGAAAGATCTTTTCTGCTTCATTACCGGATTCTATAGCTCCTCGTAAAAATTCATCACACAAAGTGTCGGAGTTGCCGCCACGACGCGGACTCGATGAAAGAATCAATATTTTTTTCATTTTCTTGCTTAATGTTTTTATTCGGTACAAAAATAATAGCTCTTCTATTACAGATTTGTAGATAAATCTTCGATTCTATTAACCAAATTACGGATTTTTCTATCAGAATAATTTTTACATGAATATGTCATAACATAAAAAAGGCCATCAGACAATCTGCCCGATGACCCTTTTTTGAAATAGTATATAGTTTAGAATGCCAAGCCGAGACGGAATCCGAAGTTATTTAATCCGTCGAGCGAATAAGTAAGGACATTTCCTTTATTGGTAGCATAACTATAATATAATGCTACATGGAAACCCACCGACTTGTCCTGAGTAGGATACATCGTAATACCTACTTCAGGAGAAATATAGAATCCCCAATCATAATCATGAGATTTATATACATTATAATATGATGACATCTCACTATATTCAGGACCTAATTTCAATGACAAATAAGGAATGAACTGACTTTCGGGAACAAAACGATAACGGAAAGACGCTCCGAAAGGCAATTGGAACAACGAGTGCTGCTGATCTGTGGTCATTGCTGCTGTTTCGGAAATATTCAGTGTTCTCTGCCCAAAATATTCATTATTCGTACTGTAAGCCAAGAAAAGACCTACTCCAATATTATCGGTGATAAAATAACCGCCTTCAAAGTTCATCCCCCAACCACTGGCAGTGCTTGCAAATTTATTACTTAGCGGTACGTTGAATTGCCAGTCGACATTCGCATAACCTTTTTTCACCTGAGCTTGTCCTACCGCAGGAACAGCCATGAAAACCGCCATTATAACAGCGAGTTTCAATCCTATATTTTTTATTGTTTTCATCTTGTCTGTAATTTTATTTTTTCAAATAAGGAGATTGGACATAAGCTTGATTTACAGCCGTGATAGCAAGTTGCGCATTAAAACGGTTAGAGCCGGAAAGCAAACCGGTCATATACGCACTCCACAAAACAGGAAGTTTTTCTTTTTGCCCGGTCGGTGCACTCAAATTTACCAATTCGGCAAGCATAGAGCCCACATTATAACTATATACAACACTATACGGATAGTACCAGCCGCCACCCCAGTAGCCACCCCAATAACCAGGATACCAGTAACCGGGATAATCCCACCACCAATAGGGGTTGCTATAACCCGTAAAATAGTACGAATCCTCTACATAACTTACCTGAATACCCAAATCGGCATCTTCTTTTTCCTCGACCCTTGTGTAGCCTCTTTCATCCATGTTTTTCACATAAGTGTCGATAATATTCAACGCATTGTCATCTTTCCAATATTTTGCCTCTTTACTGTCCGAGATAAGCAAAATACTGTCCGGAATATAATACGTTGAAAACTCACTGAAATTTTCTTTTTTATCATAATCGGTATAGACCATGAAATTGTCATCCAATTTAGACATATCGGGGTCTTTCTGACACGATGTTGATAAAAATAATACGAATAGTACCAATAGTACAGAAATCATTTTTTTCATATTACTTTCCATTTAAATTTATTAATTAGAAACGATTATGATTCCATAACAATACTTATAAAAGAAAGTTTGAAAAACAGGTGTTAATAAGCTATAACCGGATACAGTTTTAACATTTTATCCCCTAAAAAACTATCTGAAATTCCCGATAAAAATTATATTTTCTACAAAACAACTCACCACAACATGTTTTTCGTTATTTTTATGTAAGTTTGCCGGTAAATGCAAAAAACCGGAAAAATGCAAACCGACAATTGTATTCAACTTCCTAAATACGTTATTATTGTGGCCGGAGGAAAAGGATTGAGAATGGGTGGAGAAATTCCCAAACAATTCCGCCCGATCTCAGGTCATCCGGTACTGATGCACACCCTCGAAGCTTTTTATAGATATGATCCTGAAATAGAAATCATCTTGGTGTTACCCGAAGAATTCCAAAATTATTGGAACGACTTATGTCTTCAATATCGATTTACCCTTAAACACAGAGTCGTTACAGGAGGACCGACCCGTTTTCATTCAGTAAAAAACGGACTCGATACTTTGCCTGATAACGGGCTGGTAGCCGTGCACGACGGTGTACGTCCATTAGTCTCCGAAGAGGTAATCGACAATGCATTCGAAGAAGCGAAACGGTCAGGTGCAG
This sequence comes from Coprobacter fastidiosus, assembly GCF_982245605.1. NCBI lineage: Bacteria > Pseudomonadati > Bacteroidota > Bacteroidia > Bacteroidales > Barnesiellaceae > Coprobacter > Coprobacter fastidiosus. Next base: position 31,336 of record NZ_CEVCIF010000010.1, read on the forward strand.
TAATTCCGGTCATTGAAGTAACCGATTCTCTACGAGAGTTGACCCCGAACGGAAAAAGCAAATCTGTCCCGAGAAATTTATACCGAAGTGTACAAACTCCCCAAGTGTTCAAAACCGCACTTTTGAAAGAAGCATACAGCCAACCGTTCTGCGATTGCTTCACCGACGACGCATCAGTCGTCGAGGCTACAGGCAAAGAGGTCAAGTTGATAAAAGGAAATACGGAAAACATAAAAATTACAACCCCGAAAGATTTGTTATTGGCAGAAATGTTATTATCTCATGTCTGATTTATCGACCCGCGACATAAAATTTCTACCGGGAGTAGGTCCGAAAAAAGCGGAACTGCTCAATAAAGAGCTGAAAATATTCAGCTTCGAAGACCTTTTATACTATTTCCCTTACAAATATATAGACCGCAGCCGTACCTATAAAATCAAGGAAATAGACGGAAATATGCCCTATATACAACTACGGGGAGAGATCTTGAATTTCGAAACACAAGGCGAAGGCAAAGGTCGTCGACTTATCGCCCGTTTTTCGGACGGAACAGGCATTATCGAACTGGTATGGTTTAAAGGAATAAAATTCATTATCGAGAAATACAAACCGGGTGTAGAATACACTCTGTTCGGGAAACCGACCCGGTTTGGCAGCAAATTCAATATCGCTCACCCCGAAATCGATCCGATCGACGATATTATCGATAAAGCTCCGGGATTACAAGCTTATTATAGCACGACAGAGAAGATGAAAAGTCATTTTCTCAATTCGAAGGCTATACAAAAAATCATATATAATCTTTGGAAAAGTATTAATGGCCCTCTTCCCGAAACACTACCGGCACAGGTTATCGCCCGTTCCCAAGTCATCTATCTGACCGAAGCCATACAAAATATACATTTCCCGCAATCTCCCGATCTATTGAGAAGAGCACAATTCAGACTCAAATTCGAAGAACTGTTCTACCTGCAACTGAATATACTCCGTTTTACCCGACAAAGACAAAAAAAACTGGGCGGTTTTCGGTTCGACCATATCGGAAACTATTTCAACAATTTTTATCACCAATGTCTGCCTTTTGAGCTGACAAACGCTCAAAAAAGAGTATTACGGGAAATTCGTGCAGATGTCGGAAGCGGAAAACAGATGAATCGCTTGTTACAAGGGGACGTCGGAAGCGGAAAAACTTTGGTGGCCTTAATGAGTATGCTGATGGCTGTCGATAACGGATTTCAAGCATGCCTCATGGCTCCCACCGAAATACTGGCATCTCAGCATTACGAATCGATCAGCGAATTGGTTGCCCCGATCGGCATTCATGTAGAATTGCTGACCGGATCGACACGAAAGAGAGAGAGAGAACGCATTCATGAAGGATTACTGACCGGAGATGTAAATCTGATTATCGGCACACATGCACTGATCGAAGATACCGTACTCTTTTCGAATCTGGGATTAGTAGTCATCGACGAACAGCACCGTTTCGGAGTAGAACAACGTGCACGACTGTGGAAAAAGAATAACCGGCCTCCCCACATACTGGTAATGACGGCAACACCCATTCCCCGAACATTGGCAATGACCGTTTACGGAGATCTGGACGTTTCGGTAATCGACGAACTTCCTCCGGGAAGGAAGCCGATACAGACCATACACCAATACGATAATAAACGAGGAGCTCTATATGCATCTATTCGCAAACAGATCGAAATGGGCCGACAGATTTATATCGTATATCCGCTTATACAAGAAAGTGAACGTTCGGATTTGAAAAATCTGGAAGACGGATTTAAACATATACAAGAGGTCTTTCCCGAGTTTAAAGTTTGTATGGTACATGGCAAAATGAAACCGGCTGAGAAAGATGCTGAAATGCAGAAATTTGTTTCAGGAGAAGCCCACATTATGGTGGCGACTACTGTAATCGAAGTAGGTGTAAATGTTCCGAATGCCTCGGTAATGATCATAGAAAATGCCGAACGTTTCGGATTATCGCAATTGCACCAATTACGAGGACGTGTAGGACGGGGAGCAGATCAATCCTATTGTATCTTGATGACTTCGCACAAGCTCTCCCAAGAAACACGAAAACGACTCGAAATCATGGTACGCACGAACGACGGTTTCGAAATATCGGAAGCCGATCTGCAATTGCGAGGTCCAGGTGATATGGAAGGTACTCAACAAAGCGGTATCGCTTTTGACTTAAAAATCGCAAACATCGCTAAAGACGGACAAATATTGCAATTAGCTCGTGATATTGCTAATGAAATTTTAGATAAAGATCCTGAATTATCTCTGACAGAAAACTATGTCCTGAACCGCCAATTACAAAAAATATTCACAAAGAAAATCAATTGGAGTCTGATCAGTTAAAAGCCTGTCCAAATCTTTATTTCTTAAATTGTTCAAACATGTTGCAAAACATATTTTGAAATAAACACCTAAAAAACAAATAATTACCAATAAATAAAGTTCTGTTTTTCTCCTCACTACCGTAAAAGATGTTAATCAGAAAATCCTTTTTCCGGACAAAATCATTACCTTTGAAAATGTGAGCCTAAATCTGGGCACATAGCGTATCGATTACGATATCCACATTTACATTATCCATGTTCCGGGAAATCCGGAAAAGTAAGACAAAAAATCATCGGAATGAAATTGATTGGATTAAAACAATTTATTATTACAGGCTTATTCACAGTGATCCCCTTTGGTTTAGTTTCAGCGCAAACCACAAAGCCGGCCACTAAAAAACATACCTCCATTCAAGAAGACCTTATCGCCTACAACAAAGTAATTCCCCGCATTATGAATGTGGTGGATTCGGCCGCTCTAAAAAAAAGGCTGGAACAGGAATATAACGAATACCCCGCTCTTGATCTTTACGGAGACAACTGGAATACAGAATGGGTAAATCCTTACAAATCGACTGTGCAACTTCCCGACTCGTTTTCAATCGACGTCTCTAACTATTGCATGCCAGTTCCGGGATACAAAACCTCTGATTACGGTCCTCGCTGGCGCAGAATGCACAGAGGAGTGGATTTGAAACTTCAGGTAGGAGATACCGTAAGAGCCGCATTTTCAGGAAAAGTAAGAATCACGAAATATGAAGCCAGAGGATACGGCTACTATGTCTTATTAAGACATCCGAACGGATTGGAAACAATTTACGGGCACCTTTCAAAAATATTGGTTCGCCCCAATCAAATTGTCAAAGTAGGTGATCCTATTGCATTAGGAGGCAACACCGGAAGATCAACAGGTCCCCACCTCCATTTTGAAACGCGCTTTTTAGGTCTGGATATAAATCCGAACGAAATTTTCGATTTTGTCAATCAAGTTCCCCATACCGATACTTATGTATTCAGAGCAAAAACATCCGTAAAGAACGTTTATTCGGCACGCACTGCAGCATCGAAAAGTGGAAATAACGGAAGCAAATATGTCACTTACAGAGTGAAAAAAGGAGATACGCTCTCTTCTATTGCCGTCAAATACCGTACAACAGTAAATACATTATGCCGATTGAACGGTATCAGTAAAAATAAGATATTGCGATTGGGACAACCTATTCGAGTAAAATAAAAAAAGAAGTGAAAATTTGACATTCTGATTAAAAGCTGTTATCTTTGCCGAGATTTTGAAAAACAGGAAAGATATGATAATTAATATTTATCTGAATAGTGGCATACCGCATTCAAGCATGTCGAATCCCGACAGCAATTTCCCGTTTTTCGTAGACAATGAACTTAAAATTTTTATTATATAATGCGTTGGCTTTATTGCTAACGCATTTTTTTTGATCGGACAACAAGAATTTAAATAATATCCATTTATGCAGAAATCTATTAAAAAAGTACTGGTATTAGGATCCGGCGCTTTAAAAATCGGACAAGCGGGAGAATTTGACTATTCCGGATCTCAAGCATTAAAAGCATTAAAAGAAGAAGGAATCAAGACAGTCCTTATTAATCCTAACATCGCGACAATACAAACGTCGGAAGGGATTGCCGATCAAGTATATTTCTTACCTGTAACCCCTTATTTCGTAGAAGAAATTTTTAAAAAGGAACAACCCGACGGCATTCTTCTCGCATTTGGCGGTCAAACAGCACTGAATTGTGGTACAGAACTATATAACAAAGGAATTCTGGATAAATACAATGTAAAAGTATTAGGTACTTCGGTAGAGGCGATAATGAATACCGAAGACCGGGATTTATTTGTTAAAAAGCTAAATGAAATCGGAGTAAAAACACCGAAAAGCATCGCTGTAGAATCTATGGAAGATGCTTTCAAAGCAGCCGAATCGATCGGATATCCTCTGATCATACGTTCGGCATACGCTTTAGGCGGTATGGGTAGTGGTTTCTGCTATAACGAGAAAGAATTAAAAGAACTTGCCGAAAACGCATTCTCCTATTCAAACCAGATTTTAGTAGAAGAATCCCTGAAAGGATGGAAAGAAATTGAATTCGAGGTTATCCGAGACAAAAACGATCACTGTTTTACCGTTGCGAGTATGGAAAACTTCGATCCGCTGGGCATACATACCGGTGAAAGCATCGTTGTAGCACCGACTTGTTCTCTTGACGAAAAAGAACTGGCTCTGTTACAAGAACTTTCTAAAAAAACAATCCGCCATCTGGGTATCGTAGGAGAATGCAATATACAGTACGCCTTCAATTCAGAAACAGATGATTATCGGGTAATCGAAGTCAATGCTCGGTTGAGCCGTTCTTCAGCTTTAGCCTCAAAAGCGACCGGTTATCCTTTAGCATTCGTCGCTGCAAAACTCGCTCTGGGTTATTCTTTAGATCAAATCGGAGAAATGGGAACTCCCAATTCGGCATACGTAGCACCGAGTCTCGACTACTATATCTGTAAAATTCCCCGCTGGGATTTGAACAAATTCGCCGGAGTATCCCGACTGATCGGATCGAGCATGAAATCGGTAGGAGAAATCATGTCTATCGGTAAAAGTTTTGAAGAGATCATTCAAAAAGGTTTAAGAATGATCGGACAGGGAATGCACGGTTTTGTAGGAAACAGCGACCTGAAATTCGACAACCTGGCAGAAGAACTCTCCCACCCGACCGATATGCGTATCTTCGCCATTGCCGAAGCATTCGACAAAGGTTATACGATCGAGAAAATACATGATCTGACAAAAATAGACCCATGGTTTCTCGGTAAACTGAAAAATATCCACGACTATAAATTAAAACTTCAGACATACGATCATATAGAAGATATTCCTGCAGACGTAATGCTCGAAGCAAAACGTCTCGGATTCTCCGATTTCCAGATTGCCCGTTTTGTAGAAAACCCACAAGGGAATATGGAAGCTGAAAATATCCGTACCCGCAATTATCGGAAGAAATTAGGAATACTTCCTTCGGTAAAACGGATTAACACGGTTGCGTCAGAACATCCCGAATTGACCAACTACTTGTATTTGACATACGATGGAAGCGATCATGACATTCCTTATTACAAAAACGACAAATCGGTTGTCGTGCTCGGATCAGGAGCATATCGCATAGGTAGCTCGGTAGAATTCGACTGGTGTTCGGTAAATGCCGTGCAAACAGCTCGTAAATTAGGATATAAATCGATAATGATCAACTACAATCCTGAAACCGTATCGACAGACTACGACATGTGCGACCGGCTTTATTTCGATGAGCTGACTTATGAACGGGTACTCGATGTGATCGACTTGGAATCTCCTAAAGGGGTTATCGTATCGGTAGGCGGACAAATTCCGAACAATCTGGCAATGAAGTTACATCGTCAGCAAGTACCTATTCTCGGAACATCTCCGGTCTCTATCGACCGTGCAGAAAACCGTCACAAATTTTCCAGCATGCTCGATCAATTGGGTATAGACCAACCGGCATGGAAAGAGCTCACCAGTATGGACGAAATCGATGCTTTTATCGAAAAAGTAGGATTCCCGGTATTGGTACGCCCGTCGTATGTACTTTCCGGAGCGGCCATGAATGTTTGCTATGATAAAGAAGGTTTGAGAAACTTCCTCGATCTTGCCGCTCACGTATCAAAAGAATATCCCGTTGTAGTTTCTCAATTTTTGCAGAATGCCAAAGAGATAGAATTCGATGCCGTAGCCAAAAACGGAGAAGTTGTGGAGTATGCCATCTCTGAACATGTCGAGTTTGCAGGAGTACATTCAGGAGATGCTACTTTGGTATTCCCGGCTCAGAAAATCTACTTTGAGACTGCCCGCCGTATAAAGAAAATCAGCCGGCAGATAGCAAAAGAACTGAATATCAGCGGTCCTTTCAACATCCAGTATCTCGCTAAGAATAATGAAGTGAAAGTTATCGAATGTAACTTGCGGGCATCCCGAAGTTTCCCGTTCGTTTCTAAAGTATTGAAGCGCAACTTTATAGAAACGGCAACCCGCATTATGCTCGATGCTCCGTATTCACAGCCCGATAAATCGGCTTTCGATGTTGATTGCATCGGTGTCAAAGCCTCACAATTCTCCTTCGCCCGGTTACAGAATGCCGATCCTGTGTTAGGTGTGGATATGGCGTCTACCGGAGAAGTCGGATGTATCGGAGAAGATTTCAATGAAGCTCTTTTGACTTCTATGATTGCAGTAGGATATAACATTCCCAAAAAGAGTGTAATGGTCTCTTCAGGATCGGCAAAATCTAAAGTCGATTTATTGGAAGCTTGCCGACTACTCGATCAAAAAGGGTATGATTTATATGCCACAGCCGGAACACAAAAATTTCTAAAAGACAATGGCGTAAAGAATGTGCAAGTTGTCTCATGGCCGGATGAAAATAAAGAAAACAACGTCATGGACATGATCTCGGAACATAAATTCGAATTGGTCATCAATATCCCTAAAAATCATACTAAACGGGAACTGACCAACGGTTACAAGATACGCCGTGCTTCGATAGATCACAATATTCCGTTACTGACAAATGCCCGTCTGGCAAGTGCATTTATAGAAGCATTCTGTAACATAGGAATGGAAGACATAGAAATCAAAAGTTGGAAAGAATACAGATAAAAGATTATTTCAAGAACCTTTTAAGTACAAAACTTAAAAGGTTCTAAATCATACGATAAAAAGTAAGGCGGATAAAATATCCGCCTTACTTTTTATCGTATGATTTAGAAAACTCCACTACAACACGCCTTGTGCCATCATTGCTTTTGCAACTTTCATAAATCCGGCAACATTAGCACCCTTGACATAGTTAACAGTACCATCCTCTTGTTTTCCATAACGTACACATTGAGTATGGATGTCAAACATAATCTGTTTCAAACGAGCATCGACTTCTTCTGCCGTCCAGTTTAATTTGATAGAGTTCTGAGTCATTTCGAGACCACTAACAGAAACACCTCCGGCATTAGCCGCTTTACCCGGAGCATAAAGAATCTTCGCTTTCAAGAATTCATCGATAGCCTCAGGAGTCGAAGGCATGTTCGCACCTTCCGACACGGCAAAACATCCATTTGCAAGCAAAGCACGAGCATCATCTCCATCCAATTCGTTCTGAGTAGCACTCGGCATGGCGATGTCGCATTTTTCTCCCCAAGGACGACCGCCTTCTACATATTTGCAACCATACTGTTCTGCATATTCCTTTATACGTCCGCGATACAGATTTTTCAATTCAAAGATATACTTCAATTTGGCTTCATCAATACCATCAGGATCATAAATGTAACCGTTACTGTCAGACATGGTGACAACTTTAGCTCCGAGACTGATCAATTTTTCTACTGTATATTGAGCTACATTTCCCGATCCCGATACCGTAACGACTTTACCTTTAATATCGATGTTTCGGGTCTTCAACATTTCAAGAAGGAAATATACATTTCCATAACCGGTAGCCTCAGGACGAATCAAAGAACCTCCGAATTCAAGTCCTTTACCGGTAAAAGTCCCTGTATTTTCACGAGCCAGTTTTTTATACATACCATACATATAACCGACCTCACGTCCACCTACTCCGATATCACCGGCAGGAACATCAGTTTCCGGTCCGATATGACGCCACAATTCAGTAACAAAAGCCTGACAAAAACGCATGATTTCCGTATCGGATTTTCCTTTCGGGTTAAAGTCCGAACCTCCTTTACCACCACCCATAGGCAATGTCGTCAAAGAGTTTTTAAAAGTCTGTTCGAACGCAAGGAATTTAAGGATAGACAAGTTTACGGATGAATGGAAACGAATCCCCCCTTTGTACGGTCCGATTGCATTATTATGCTGTACACGATATCCCATATTGGTTTGTACCTTTCCCTTATCGTCCAACCAAGTTACACGAAACGAAAAAATACGATCAGGAATACACAATCTTTCGATAAGATTGTAACGGTCAAACTCAGGATGTTCATTGTAGGCATCCTCGATAGTTGACAATACTTCTTCCACAGCCTGATGATATTCAGGTTCATTCGGGAAACGTCTTTTCAATTCACTCAGTACGTTTTGCGCATTCATTTTCTTAATAATTTATAGTAGTAAATAATTCAAATTACGATCCCATTTTTGCATAAAGCAAGCCTTTATTCCCTTTTCGCTTCTGACTTTTTACTTTTCAACTGCTCATTAGTAATAAAAACGCAAGAAATAGAGGCTATATCTTTTATTTTGACGCAAATTTAAAACAAATAATTTGATAATTGCAAGAAATAACAGAAAATAAATAACAAAAAGCGCAATAAAATTATTTTTAATGGCAAAAAGTTTCGTTTTTACTTATTTATTAGAAATTTTGACACAAAGGGAAATACAATATACTCAAATATTCTGTCTAAATTTTCCTACAACATTGTTTTGTCGGAAAATTTAAGCGGGCTCTTAATCGGTTATTAAATTATATTTCATATCTTTAATGCATCTGGAATTATTTTATAAAGTCATAATATGCCATCATCTAACTACACATAAATTACACACTTATGAAAAAAATTTTTCCAACACGCAAAAAGGGCATTTCCTTTCTACCAAAAAAATGGATATTAGCAATCTGTTTAGTAAGTATTGCCGGAAATACTCCGGCTACACAGCCCCCAAAATCAGGTAAGGCATACGTTGTCTCCAACGCACATCTGGATACCCAATGGTTATGGACTGTGAGGACATCGATCATAGATTATATTCCTCGTACCATTTATCAGAACTTAGCGCTTATACACGACTATCCCGATTATATTTTCAATTTTGAAGGAGCTGTAAAATATAACTGGATGAAAGAGTACTATCCCCTTGACTACGAAAAAGTAAAAGAGGCTATAAAAAACGGGAGATGGCATGTATCCGGTTCTTCTTGGGATGCCAATGATGTAAATGTTCCGTCTCCCGAATCCAGTTTCAGGAACATATTGCTCGGACAAGAATTTTATAAAAAAGAATTCGGACTGAAATCGACTGACATTTTTTTACCCGACTGTTTCGGTTTCGGTTACACTCTTCCTTCTATTGCCAAACATTGCGGCCTCATAGGCTTCTCCACTCAAAAATTGGGATGGCGCAAAAAACCGTTTTACGGAGACTCGAAAATACCTTTCACCATAGGACGCTGGAAAGGTATTGACGGAGCAGAACTGATATGTGCTTTAGATTGTGGTAGTTATGTACATAATTTTAAAGACGATGATCTTACAAAAGATAATGATCTGATACAGAGTGTAGAAAGAGATCCTATGCGCACGGCATACCGCTATTTCGGTGCCGGAGACAGAGGGGGTTCTGCAATGCCTGTCTCCGCTATGGCAATAGAAAAAGCCCAAGTTTCAGGAGACGGACCGATAGAAATTGTCTGCGCATCTTCCGACCAACTATACAAGGACTATTTACATTCCGGAAAAGTAAAAGAGTTACCGGTATTCGACGGCGAATTGCTAATGGACGTACATGCTTCGGGATGCTACACCTCCCAATCGGCAATGAAACGATTCAATCGCAGAAACGAACAATTAGCAGATGCAGCAGAACGGGCATCCGTAATGGCCGAATGGCTCGGCGCTTTACCTTATCAAAGTAAAACCTTGACCGAAAGCTGGCAGCGTTTCATTTGGCATCAATTTCATGACGATCTTACAGGAACAAGTATTCGGGAAGCATATCCTTTTTCTTGGAATGATGAGATTCTTTCCCAAACTCAGTTTATGCAGGTGATGAACACGGCAAGCGGTGCAGTTATTTCAGGAATGAACACAAAAGTCAAAGGTATTCCGGTCGTAATCTATAATCCGGCTGCTTATGCCCGTAAAAATATTGCCGAAGCCTTTATCCCCACAGATAAATTTCCTTCAGGTATAAAAGTTTACACTCCCGACGGAAAAGAAACTCCCGCACAAATACTCGGATATACCGACGGAAAAGCCCACATCTTATTCACGGCAAATGTCGATCCGGTGAGTTATAGCGTATACGACATTCGTTTATCCGGAAAACAAAAAAATACGAAAACTCTGATAACCACTGCAAACTCTATCGAAAACAGTATTTACAAGGTCACTCTAAACTCCAATGGCGATATATCTTCGATCATAGACAAAAGAGTCGGCAAAGAACTTGTTAAAAATGGAAAGGCTATACGTCTCGCTTTATTCCGAAACAATATGTCGAACGAATGGCCGGCATGGGAAATCATTAAAAGCGTAATGGATGCCGAACCCGAATCCATAAAAGAAGATGTCAAAATCACAATAGAAGAAAATGGAGGTTTACGATCTGTGCTGAAAGTAGAACGTAAATACGGTGACAGTAAATTTACTCAACGCATTTGCCTCACCGAAGGTGCTGCTGATGATCGCATCGACATCATTACCGATATAGACTGGGCAACAAAGGCTTCATTATTAAAAGCCGAATTTCCGCTATCTGTATCCAATAAAGAAGCTACTTATGATTTAGGATTAGGAAACATAAAAAGAGGCAACAATACAGAACTTGCTTATGAGGTTTACGCACAACATTGGGCTGATCTTTCTGATAAAGACGGATCTTACGGTGTCTCAATTCTAAACAACTGCAAATACGGTTGGGACAAGCCTGACGATAATACGCTTCGCCTGACTTTGCTGCACACACCGGGTTCTGACAAACGATATGCTCATCAAAGAACTATGGATTTCGGACACCACCAGATCATTTACTCCATAGTAGGACATACTCAATCTCTCGAAAATGCAGGAATCATACAAAAAGCTGAAGAGTTGAATCAACCGTTAATAACTTATATTGCACCTAAACATAACGGCGTATTAGGAAAAACAATATCATTCGTAAATTCAGATACACCTCAAGTAGCCATCAAAATGCTGAAAAAAGCCGAAAACGGGAACGGATACGTCTTACGGGTTTATGAAACAGCCGGAAAAGAAGTGAAAGATGCACATATTTCTTTCCCGACAGATATAGAATGGGCTCGTGAGGTGAACGGGATCGAAGAAAATGTCGGAGATGTACCTGTATCCGGGAACTCGATTTCTATCAGTTGCAGTAAGTTCCAGCCTAAAACTTTTATTGTGAAACTGAAAGATCCGAACCACAAATTACAATCGGCAGAGAGCAAAAGTATTGCTTTGAGTTATAACGCAAACGGCATATCGACAGACTATTTTGCCGAAATAGCTGATGTAGATGGAAATAAATGCTCTTATGCTGCAGAATTATTACCTGCAGTCTTAGAGGTAAACGGGATACCTTTCAAAATGGGAAAAGCCGGGATAAACAATATAATTAAATGTAAAGGCGACACAATCGACATACCTCAGGATAAAACATACGACAAAGTGTATATACTTGCTGCCGCAACAGACAAAGATCGTACAGCCACATTCCGTATAGGAGATCAAGCTGTCGATCTGAAAATCCCATACTATAGCGATTTCTATTCACAATGGGGATTACAGAATTTCAGTGAAGGGTATGTAAAAGACGGTGTTATCGCCCATGTAGGCACACATCGCCACCATCAGGTATTAGGACTTGAAGGTTCTAACCAATATGTATTCCGCAACGAACCGTATCAATTTACCTATATCTATCGTCTGGAATTAGACATACCGAAAGGTGCGTCCAAAATTATCCTACCCGATAACGAAAATATCGTTGTATTTGCCGCAACAGCAAGCATCGATCCTGCTAATAATATAAAACAGGCAATAGAACCGAGAGCTTTGCCTAAACAAACTCGGGTAATCGAATATGCTAAGAATTAAGTAAAAGGAAAACTTCAAGACCAGACACCCTGATGGAATAATTCATCAGGGTGTCTGGTTTTTATTATATATTCACAAGCATTTCTTATACAGGATGTTGTGTCTATTCCCATTTTATATTAATTTTGAAGCCCAAAATAATGTTGATTTTTCATCACTTTAGATTAGAATAAATTGTCTATGTATAAATATACGGACAATCAAAAGATAAAGCCAACATTCACAGAATAGTTATATCTATTTAGAGCCTGTTTAAACTTTATTCGGGTCAGTTTTGAGAATTTCTTCCGAGTATGTTTTTCTGTTTTTACGAGGAGGATAGCGGGCTATCTGACAAGGGAAAACAGGGGAAAAGACCGGAAGAGAACACAAAAAAAGACCTGATAGTACTTTTTTATTGGAAAATTTAAACAGGCTCTTAATCCCACTTAAAAAGATAAATTTTAGTGCGTAATTAATACTATAATATTATAGTACATCTAATAATATATTTATATTTTATTGATTTATAAACTAATATGAACATTGAATTTTTCAAAAATATAAATTTTAGACTTTTGTTATTTTATTTTCTGACCGCAATTTGTGCTGCAATATCCATAGAGATATTGCAATACAACATAATGCAAAACGAAACATCTGCATTTACATTAATAATCAGAAAATTCAGAAGCCTGTTCGATGCGTGCATGCTCATGCTTCCTTTTTTTCTCATGAACAAACGGAAATGGATAATTTTCATTTTATTATTTCTCTTGGATATATTTTGTTTATCTCAAATATGGTATTTCAGGACATATCAGACTCTGATGCCCTTTTCATCCTATTTTTTATTCGACAATGTTTCCGAGTTGCTGATAAAAAGCATTATCGGATCTATTCATCCGGCAGATATATGGGTCATTCTGCCCACCATACTACTATTATTTTTGTACTTAGGATTTTATAAAAACAATACCGAAGCATACGAACCTCTCCCAAAACGTATCGCTTACGGGGCAATGATATTCATAATTTGTTCTTTCGGGTATCTTGCAACACCATTAAAAGCTGCGATAATAAAAGATCCGAACCGACCGTCTCCCTGGATAAGATGGACTGCATCTTCCGGACCGTCATTCTATGTCGAAGCAAACGGACTTGTTCCTTACTTTGTTTATACTTTAACTAAAGCGACAACAACTTCAAAAAAAATAACACCAGAAGAGAAAAACTATATCGACCGGTTCATTTTGTCAAAAGAAAAAAAACAAATACACAATACGATTCTTGATCATCCCCGAAAAAATCTGATCATCATTATCGTCGAGTCTCTCAATTCATGGCTATTAAACAGAACCATAGACGGAATCGAAATAACTCCCAACCTAAACCGTTTTATAAAAGAAGATTCTGTTATTTCGGCTTTGCATATTCTTCCCCAAGTAAAAGACGGCAGATCAAGCGACGGACATCTTATGATCAATACGGGAATTCTACCTCTGCAATCAGGAGCAGCGGCAACAACCTGCAAAACAAAACATTTTCCGTCATTAGCCGATGCCCTAAAACCTTATGGTTATTATAGCCTCAATATTATCAGCGATGCCGGAAACTTTTGGAATCAAAAAGAAATGTCCAAAGCCTTCTCATTCGACACGCTTTATGACAAAAAATGTCTGGAAAAAGACGATATGATACGCGGCAGTATCAGCGATAAATCTCTGATACAACAAAGTTTTAGAATTATAAAAAATTTGCCCGAACCCTTCTTCTGTCAGATCGTAACCGCCTCGACACACATGCCTTACGACACTCCTATAAACAAAACCCGGATATCCGAGTCCAAACAATTTACTCCTACGGTAAGAAACTGTATGGAGGCATTCCATTACACAGATCAGGCAATCGGTTCTTTTATCGATTCTCTGAAAAAGAACAATTTATATAAAAATTCAACGATAGTCATCGTCTCCGATCATGATGAATTAGGTAAAAACGTTTTAGACGGCAGAAAAAAAAGAAAACTATCTGATAGAGAAACCGCGATGATTATTCTAAATGCCCCACTTTCTCTAAATTATAAAAATATTATGGGACAAATCGACATATACTCGACTTTACTCGATGTCATGGGCTTGAACAATTATTCCTGGAGAGGAATGGGACACAGCATTTTACAATATCCCGTATCCAGCGCCGTACACTGGGACAAAAAATCGATATACGGAAATAGCGACTCTCCTCTTATACCTGATCAAATAAAAGCTTGGGACATATCAAATCTTATTTTATCCAAAGATTATTTCGGATCTTCTGCCTCTCGTCCAAAATAAAAAGGTTCAAGATATTCTAAACGACATAGTCTTCTACCAAGAGCTTATTCAAAATTTTCGATAAGAAAATATCATCAGGTCATTTCTGTATTTTCTTCCGGTCTGCTTCTCATTTTCATTTTTCAGATTGCCCGCTATCGTTCTTATAAAGAACTCAAATAAATTTATTACCGAAAATAAAAAGGGAGAACATAATGCTCTCCCTTTTTCAATATAACATTGATGAAAATCAATCTTCTACTTCAACACCCCACTGCTGTTTTGCAAGACGTTTATAGTTATTATATCTCCATTTTGCATTATCCTGAGCAGCTTGGAATAATTCGGCAGCTTCGTTCGGATATTGTTTCATTACAGAAGCGTAACGAACTTCTCCCTTCAGGAAGTCTTGGAATTTATCCCATTGCGGTTCTTTGCTGTCCAATGTAAACGGATTTTTGCCTTCTGCCTCGAGCATAGGATTATAACGCCACAAATGCCAATATCCGCATTCAACAGCAGCAGCTTCTTCGGCCTGAGCTTTACCCATACCTTTCTTCAAGCCGTGGTTGATACACGGAGCATAAGCGATAATAATAGAAGGTCCGTCGTAAGCTTCAGCTTCGCGAATAGCTTTCAGAGTCTGAGCCTGATCAGCACCCATAGCGATTTGTGCGCAATATACATAACCGTAAGTAGAAGCGATCAAACCGAGATCTTTCTTGCGTACACGTTTACCGGCAGCGGCAAATTTAGCAATAGCTCCTACCGGAGTCGCTTTAGAAGCTTGACCACCCGTATTCGAATAAACTTCAGTATCCAATACGAGGATATTTACATTCTTACCGGATGCAAGAACATGGTCGAGCCCACCGAAACCGATATCATAAGAAGCACCGTCACCACCGATAATCCATTGAGATTTCTTGATGAGATATTTGCTCAATGAAGCGATCTCCTTACAAATTTCACACTTATCGGCTGCAGCTTTTACCATCGGTGTGATCTTAGCTTCCAGTTCGATAGAACGTTCGGTATTTTCCTTAT
Organism: Coprobacter fastidiosus; assembly: GCF_982245605.1. Taxonomy (NCBI): domain Bacteria; kingdom Pseudomonadati; phylum Bacteroidota; class Bacteroidia; order Bacteroidales; family Barnesiellaceae; genus Coprobacter; species Coprobacter fastidiosus. The sequence continues at coordinate 46,923 of NZ_CEVCIF010000010.1, forward strand.
CGGCGATCCATTCGGTAAACAAAGTCTTCATTTCTTCGGGACAACCGCCTTCGATAGCCTGATTCATCAACTTAACGATACGTTCACGCATTTTGTCAACGGCAAGATACATACCGAAACCGAATTCACAGAAATCCTCGAACAAAGAGTTCGCCCATGCCGGACCGTGACCTTTTTCGTTTGTCGTATAAGGAGTCGAAGGGATAGAACCTGAATAGATCGAAGAACATCCTGTTGCATTAGCAACCATCTCACGATCACCGAACAATTGAGAAATCAATTTCACGTACGGAGTTTCACCGCAACCCGAACATGCACCGGAGAATTCGAAGAGAGGAGTAGCGAACTGTGAGTTCTTCACATTAGCTTTGATATCTACAAGATGTTGTTTGCTCTTCACGTTATTAACGCAATATTCCCAGTTGGCAGCTTGAGGCAATTGAGATTCAAGATCGGTCATAGCCAAAGCTTTACCATTCTTATTACCCGGACATACGTCAACACAGTTACCACAACCCAAACAGTCGAGAACATCTACCTGCATGCGGAATGTCATGCCGTCAAAAGCTTTTCCCACCGCTTTAAGCATCGGGAAATTCGCACCTGATTGTTCTGCCGCATCAAGAACGAACGGGCGGATAGAAGCGTGAGGACAAACATAAGCACATTTGTTGCACTGTATACAGTTTTCAGCTGTCCATACCGGAACAAAAGCTGCGACACCACGTTTCTCGTATTTAGCTGTCCCCTGATGCCAAGTACCGTCTTCAAGACCTTTAAATGCTGATACAGGAAGCAGATCGCCATCTTGTGCATTGATAGGACGAACAACTTCGTTGATGAACGCCGGATCATTGTTCGGCAGTACTTCATCATCCGGCAGATTCGCCCATGCAGGATCTACGGTGAGTTGTTTATATTCACCGCCACGGTCAACGGCAGCATAGTTTTTGTTTACGACATCTTCACCTTTTTTACCGTAAGATTTTACGATGAACTTCTTCATCTGTTCGATAGCCAGATCGACAGGAATTACACCGGTAATACGGAAGAAAGCAGATTGCAGGATCGTATTGGTACGATTACCCAAACCGATTTCCTGAGCGATTTGTGTCGCATTGATATAGTAAACAGTTATATTTTTCTGTGCGAAATAGCGTTTTACTTTATTCGGCAAATGCTTTGCCAGTTCTTCCTCGTTCCAGATCGTATTCAACAAGAAAGTTCCGTTCTCACGAAGACCGCGAGTCACATCATACATACGCAAATAAGCCTGTACATGACAAGCGACAAAATTCGGAGTATTTACCAAATAAGTAGAACGAATAGGGCTATCTCCGAAACGAAGGTGAGAACAAGTGAAACCTCCCGACTTCTTAGAGTCATAAGAGAAGTATGCCTGACAATGCTTATCGGTATTGTCACCGATAATTTTTACGGAGTTCTTGTTAGCACCGACTGTTCCGTCTGCACCCAATCCGTAAAACTTAGCTTCAAACATACCTTCGCCACCCATGGCGATTTCTTCTTTTTGAGGTAAAGATGTAAAGGTTACATCATCAACGATACCGATAGTAAAGTTATTTTTCGGCATCGGCAAAGCAAGATTCTCAAATACGGCCAATATCTGAGACGGAGTAGTATCTTTAGAACCCAAACCATAGCGTCCGCCTACGATTTCAGGAGCATTTTCTTGTCCGTAGAACACATCTTTAACATCCAGATATAAAGGTTCTCCGGTAGCGCCAGGTTCTTTTGTACGATCCAGAACGGCAATACGTTTTGCAGTTTTAGGAACAGCGGCCAAGAAATGTTTTGCAGAGAACGGACGATACAAGTGTACCGAAACCAAACCTACTTTTTCACCTTTGGCTGTCAGATAATCGATAGCTTCACGGGCAGCTTCCGTTACAGATCCCATAGCGATAATCACACGGTCGGCATCTTCAGCTCCGTAATAATCGAACAGACCGTATTTACGTCCGGTAATTTTCGAAATTTCATTCATGTATTCCTCTACGATAGCCGGAACAGCTTCGTAATAGTTATTACATGACTCCCGATGTTGGAAGAAAGTATCCGGATTTTCAGCCATACCGCGAGCCACCGGATTTTCGGGGTTCAAGGCACGGTTACGGAATTCTTGAAGAGCTTCTTGATCGATCAACGGAGCAAGATCTTCATTTTCCAACATTTCTATTTTCTGTATCTCATGAGAAGTACGGAATCCGTCAAAGAAGTTGACGAAAGGCACACGAGCTTTAATAGTCGATAAGTGAGCGACTCCGGCAAGATCCATAACCTCTTGAACCGAACCTTCTGCCAACATAGCGAATCCGGTCTGACGGGTCGACATTACATCTTGATGATCTCCGAAGATACAAAGTGCATGAGATGCCAACGTACGGGCAGAAACATGAAATACACAAGGAAGGAATTCTCCGGCAATTTTGTACATATTCGGGATCATCAACAATAATCCCTGAGATGCAGTATAGGTCGTAGTCAAAGCTCCGGCCTGTAAAGAACCATGTACAGCACCCGCTGCACCGGCTTCCGATTGCATTTCTTGAACTAATACGGTTTCGCCGAAGATATTTTTTCTTCCGGCAGCAGCCCACTCATCCACGTATTCTGCCATGGTTGAAGAGGGTGTGATAGGATAAATAGCAGCCACTTCACTGAACATATACGAGATATGTGCAGCCGCTTGATTACCATCACAGGTCAACATTTTCTTTTGTTTGGTCATATTCTAAATATATATTTGAGAATTTAAAAATGCAATTACAATATTACTGAAATTAATATAAAAATCCGAACAACCACAGCGGAATTTTATTCTCCCTGCCGATTTCGGTACGATCTATCGTATAATAAATATCGGGATTTATTCTTCCCCGTATGTTTTCGCTCTCTATCTTAAAATTATACTTCTGATTAACAAGGAAATGCGTATTCTTTTCACCTTTATTCAACCGGTTATCCTTATGCAAGGTATTATAAAAAAATGTCTCCCGAACCGCTTGCTCTTCTACTTGAGCCGGACGAATCGGGTACATCAGATTCGTATTGTGCATATATACCATTGCCGGCTTTTTGGGAAATTCCTCATCAACAGGATACAACATATTGATAAGTCGGGCATCTTTCAGATATTTGATATAGTTCACGACTGTAGCCCTCGACGTCTGTATCTCTTTGCTCAACTGACTCACATTCGGAGCAGAAGGTGCATTTACGGCTAACAAATATAAAAGCTTACGCACTTTCGGTAAATAAGTAAGTTCTATCTGCTTGATGAAAAGGATATCTACCTCCATCATCATATTCATCGTTTTAATCAAATTTTCCGAGAAATTACGCTTCTCCAGAAAAAAAGGATAAAAACCGTGATGCAGATAGTCTTGAAAATATGCCAAAGGTTTCACCTTATTACATATTTCCGATGCAATAACCGTATGATTGCATAACAACTCGTCCAACTTCACCGAAGGGAAATCCGTCCCCGCCATCAGGTTTAAATATTCCCTAAAAGAAAATCCCCTCAGATTATAAGAATCCGCGACACCCGAAAGCAATGGATTTTCCTCTTTTAACCGCATCACAGAAGAACCGGAAAAAACAATCTTCAACTCCGGAAAGTGATCATAACAATATCTCAACTCTTCTGACCAGCCGGGATATTTAAATACCTGATCGATCAATAAAGTTTTTCCTCCCTTTATTCTGAATTCATCGGCAAAATCGATTAATGTCCGTTCGGTAAAATAAAGATGGTTCAGATTGATATAAAGGCAAGAACGATCGGTACCGAAATTTTCCTTAGCATATTGCAGCAAAAACGTAGTCTTTCCGACCCCCCGACTGCCTTTGATACCTATAAGCCGGTGACTCCAGTCGATCTCCCGCATCAGTTCTCTCTTTACAGGAGAGTTTACATGCTCTACCAGATATTTATGTGTTCTAAAGAATGCTTCCACGCTATTGTTCTGTAAGACGGGGCAAAGATAAGAAAAAATTGATTTTTTGCAAAGTAGAGATTACAATTTACACTATTTTTTCTGAAAGTTTTTCGTCTCTCCTCTCAAAAGAAAAAGAGAAGAAAATATTACATTTTGCTTGTTTTGGTCTATTTTTAATTTCAAATGTTCTTTTATTCATCTTATTGAGTTTCAATATTTTATTCACCAACTCGAATATTAAAAAAATTTGTGATTTCAAACATATCTTCTTCTTTGCATCAAAAACGGAATCACTTTTTCGAAACCCCTATAATGACAGATATTTATCTCTATTTACATAATAATTTACTCCTTTCAAAATCACTTGTTTATAAATATTTTATTCAGTTAAAAAATGTATTCAAAACCATGCTCCGTATTTATTGACCTATCTTTGCATCAAATCTTAATTACATTAATTATGAATAAGTTTACTCGAAAAATGATGCTTGCAATCGCATGTATAATTGCAGGATGTATAAATGTTCAAGCGCAACAAATCAAAGGAGATTTTGATGTAGAATGGATAACCGATACCATAGGGAACGGTGCTCTTCCGGGTCAATTTTTACGCCCCGGGACACAACCTGTAGGATGGGAAGCCTCCAATGTCAATCAAAAGGTATTGATGGAAAAAAAAGAAATTGTTGTTACTCCCGATGCTGACTGGACCAAAGAAACAGGTTACTCTGTAAAAATGGAAAACAAATATATAGGAGTCAGTTCTATAGGATCTAACACTCCGGCATACATTACATTAGGAGTACCCTGGGTATATGCTGTCATGGATCTTGACGCTTGTGATGGCGGAACAGTCGGAGGTATCGATTTCTCTTTCCGCCCCGATTCCATTGTCGGACATTACAAACGTACGGTAACCGCTGCCGAAAATGCATTGATCCTCACCTATTTTTGGAAAGGGAATTGTACTTCTACCGTAAAAACCAATCCCAAAGGAAGTTTTTCGTCTTCTTCAACAGCAGAAGTTCAAAATAAGGACTTATGTATTTTAGGCAAAGAAACACCGACAAGCGGAGATGCACAATTAATAGCTAAAGGAGAATACAATATTGCCGAAGCCATAAACGACTGGACTCGAATCTCTGTACCCATAGATTATTATCTTGATGAAGTCCCGGAAAAAATGAATATAATCATTTCTTCCGCCAATTATTGGGATCGCAAAGCAATCCAAGCCGGTAATATCTTGTATGCCGATGACATCGAATTTATCTACAATTCAAAATTAGAATCATTGAAAATCGGAGGCGTAGCGGTTGACGGATTTGATAAAAACACCTATAATTATACGATAATAGGTGACGGAGTCATTCCTACCGAGGACCAAATAGAAGCCGTATCGGACGGTAAAGGGGCATCGATAACCCAATCGACAAATGGGAACACCATAACAATTACAGTATCAGGAAACGATATTTCTATCAATCCTAAAAATAAGCATGTATATACACTCACTTTTGCTAAAGATCTTCAAGTAGAAAAATTTGCCGGAATATATAACGGTTCTATCGACATAGATCTCTCTGTAATGGGTTCCGACCCCGCTATTATGACGGTTCCCGATCAAATAACGATTGAAAAGTCTGCCCTAAACGAGTTGCAACTTACATTAAAGAATTTCTCATTTATCGGATTAACATTGGGAGACATTACCGTAGATAAGATTTCAGTGACCGAAAACGGCTCTAACTACGATATTAACAGCAAAGAACCGGTTACACTAAGCCTGATGGGAGGCTTAATTCAAGCAAGTGTATCTGTTTCAGGAACAATTCAAGCAGACGGTACTACAACCGCAACAATCGATGTAGATGCTACCGGTCTTGGAAAAATCCCTGTAACTTTTAAAGGCAAAAAGATAGAAGAAGGATTACGTCTAAATGAATTAGCTATATCAGGTGAAGCGAATGCCATCACTTTCGATCCGAACGTATTCAATTACAAATCTTTGAACATTACTTCTACCGATATCCTTACTTATACAGCCGATCCTTCATTAAAAGTAAACATCTCTATGGACGGAAACTGGATATATTTAAATGTAACCGACGGAGATAAGGCAAATATTTACAAACTGGCAAATGCAGATATTTCAAAACCGATAAAAGCGATTACTGTAAATCAAGCTATAGACGGAAATTTGGAATTATCCAACGGCTCGGAAATAAACGGAAATGCGACTGTTTCAGGAACGATAAGTTATGTTAAACAAATCGACGGAAACGCATGGAATGTAATCGGATTGCCATTTATTCCTACTGTAAATGCCATAACAGACAATACAACCGTACCTGCAGAAGCAGACTGGTACACTTATACAAACGAAAACGGTGAATATAAGCCTCAGTCTTTAAGTGCGGTAAATAATGCCTGCATTATGAAGCTCAAAACATATAATGAAGCTACAGCATTAGAATTGATCTCCATAGCTGGCAGTTCAATAAAAGGTGGTGAATTAACGATTACAGAAGGCTATAATATCTGTCCGAACAATACTTTGGCTACCCAAAAATTGACAGATCTCATCACTGCCGATACCTATTACCTGTTCGATCAAACAGCCCAAGTGTTCAATATAGTATCAGAGCCGTCAACAGCAACTGTTGCTCCATCGGAAATGTTCATCGCTTTAAAAGGTAACAATCCGGTTGCGACAATCGTAACTCCTGATGTTTATGAACAGGGTATCGAAAATAACGGAACAATCGAAAGCGCAAAAGTATATAGTACAAACGGAAATGTATTTGTTCAAGGTTATACAGGTACTGTCGAGATTTATCTCTTAAATGGAGGTAAAGTTGCTCAAAAAGAGGTATCCGGAAGCGCAACATTCTCATTAGAACCGAATACGTACATTATCCGTACCGGGACTAAAGCGACAATAGTAATAGTAAAATAATAACATCGTGTTTATCTTAATATAATAGAAAAGGCGTCAAATGACGCCTTTTCTATTATATATACCTCTCTGCTTTCATAACTATCAAGAATCTAATATCTCCTCCTTTTTAAAAGGGAAAACTTCAATACGACAGAATCTGCTATTGAGAGCCTGTCTAAGTTTTCCAATAAAAAAAATACCATCAGGTCATCTTTGCACTTTCTTCCGATCTTTTTTCCCGTTTTCACTCGTCAGATAGCCTGCTATCCTCATCGTAAAAACTAAAAACACTTTTAAAGAAGCTATTCAAATAAATTGTTAAAAAACAATTTTGCAATATGTATATTACAATTATATACTACTTTTGCAAAGTCAAGATTACAATATTTATTTAAATGGAAACAAAAGATCTCAAATTCGGAGAATTAGACGAAGGTTTTACCATAAAAGAAGCCATAGAAGAAGCGAAACGATGCCTCAATTGCAAAAACCCCTTATGTATTAAAGGCTGTCCCATCGAAAACAACATACCGGGATTTATTCACCAGTTATCTATGGGAAACATCGGTGCAGCGATGCACATCATCAACGAAAAAAGTAATCTTCCGGCAATATGCGGACGAGTATGCCCACACGAAAAACAGTGTGTCGGTCATTGTGTTTTGAATGCCAAAAAACGTCCGATACAAGTAGGAAAGTTAGAACGATTTGCAGCAGACTTTGACGGAAATATGGGTTTAATACGAGACAAAATACCCCAAAAAACGAGAGGAAAAGTTGCCGTTATCGGATCAGGTCCGGCCGGTCTGACCGTAGCAGGAGACCTGGCAAGAGAAGGATTCAATGTCATGATTTTTGAGGGAGAACAAGAAGCCGGAGGTGTATTGATGTACGGAATTCCTGAGTACAGGCTGCCTAAAGATGTAGTGCGCAAGGAAGTAAAAAAAATCGAGGCCTTAGGAGTAACGTTTATTACGCAATGTATGGTAGGTCAAGCCATTACGGTAGATGACATGTTCGAACAAGGCTTTGATGCCGTATTTATCGGTTCGGGAACAGCATTGCCCAAATCTCTCGATACTCCGGGATATACACTAAGAGGAGTCACACAGTCTTCCTACTTTCTCCGCATGGCGAGTTTGTGCAACACCGGAAGCATAGGAAGAGAAGAAGTTCCGGTAAAACAAGGCGATATAGTCGGTGTCATCGGAGGAGGAAACGTAGCTATGGATGCCGCCCGAACAGCTCTGCGCATGGGTGCAGGAAAAGTATATGTATTGTTCAGAAGAACAATGGACCAAATGAGTGCACTACAAACAGAATATAACGAGGCAGTCGAAGAAGGCGTCGAATTTTTATGGGAAACCACAGTTACCGAATTTATCGGTTCTAACGGTAAACTGGAAAAGATCAGAGTCAAAACTCCGGAAGGTGAAAATTTTATGCCGATCGATCGCATTTTACTGGCAATCGGTTCACGCCCGGCCAACAGGATCGTCTCTACAACCTCCGGTATCGATGTTGATGATAGAGGATATGTGATTACCAAAGAGCGCCCCTACGGAATGACAACCCGAAAAGGTGTATTTGCAGGCGGTGATGTCGTACATACTCCGCAAACCGTCGTTCTGGCAATGAAAGAGGCAAAACAGGTTGCTAAAGGTATTGCCCAATTTGTAGATGCTAAAAAGCTTTTAGAAGAATAATCATTTTTACAATACGACCCTACTTACATTGCATTCATTAACAAGGGAGAATTTACCCGATAACCTGCCTGAATCTTCCGATGCAAAAAACATCATCAGGTCACTTTTGCGTTTTCTTCAGGTTTATATCGATGTTGTTTCTCCCTTGAGAGAAAAACCGACTATCTGTACGGATTTCTCTCAAATCCGGCCCGAAACAAAATTCAGGCAGGCGCCTTGATCCGAATAAAAATATTCATCGGTCGATACGCTTTATCGAATAGTTTTTCGTAATATTGCGTCAGAAAAAATAACCGAACCGCTATGCTTACATTAGATAAGATTTATCAGGCTTCTTACGTACTGAAAGAGGTTATCCGTCATACTGATCTTATATATGCTCCGCAAATCAATCCGGACAGTCAAATATATCTGAAACCGGAGAATCTGCAACTGACCGGTTCTTTCAAAGTAAGAGGTGCTTATTACAAAATATCCCAACTTACCGATGAAGAAAAAGCTCACGGCGTTATCGCCTGTTCTGCCGGAAATCATGCTCAAGGCGTAGCTTTAGGGGCTACTAAAAACGGAATAAAATCTTTGATCTGCCTTCCGGCCGGAGCTCCTATTTCAAAAGTAGAAGCTACAAAAAAATACGGGGCAGAAGTGTGTCTCGTCGAAGGAGTTTATGACGATGCTTATCAAAAAGCATTACAACTGAAAGAGGAAAAAGGTTATACGTTTGTTCATCCGTTCGATGACGAGAATGTTATTGCCGGACAAGGAACTATCGGACTCGAATTATTAGAAGAACTCCCCGATGTAGATGTAGTGATCGTCCCTGTCGGTGGCGGAGGACTGATTTCCGGTGTTGCTTTTGCCATAAAATCGCTGAAGCCCAACGTTAAAGTTTACGGTGTACAGGCAAGCGGAGCTCCCAGTATGCTCAATTCTATAACTAATCAGAAAATAGAACGTCTCAACTCGGTATCGACAATTGCCGACGGTATCGCCGTAAAAGAACCGGGTATTCATACCTATGACATCTGCAACAAATATGTTGATGGGATCGTTACCGTAACCGATGATGAAATCTCTACGGCAATATTGACGCTTATCGAACAGCAGAAACTGATAGCCGAAGGAGCTGGTGCTGTATCGGTGGCAGCCGCCATGTTCAATAAAGTTCCGGTCAAAGGGAAAAAGGTGATTTGCCTTGTATCCGGCGGGAACATCGACGTAACGATTCTTTCCCGTGTCATCAACCGAGGGCTTCTCAAAACCGGAAGATCTTATACGCTTACGGTAGAGCTGGCAGACCGTCCCGGTCAATTGGTCGGCGTAACCGGAATTATTGCCAGAATGGGGGCTAATGTTATTTCGGTCCATCACGAACGGGCGGGCAGCAAAGACATAACAGGCTGCTATTTGCAAGTCGTTATGGAAACCCGTAATCACGAACACATCGAAAAAATCCGGCAGGAGCTGATTCGGGAAGGTTATCATGTTATTTCTTAAACACGGATATTTATGAAACACAGACTTTTCACAAGCCTATCTCTTCTTCTATTATATTTATTAATCTTACCGGCTTGTCAACCGAAAAAACAGAATACGGATAATAACGAGAACAGAGAAAACCACGAAAGATTTCCTCTTTCCGAATGGGTCATCGAAGATGAATCGGACTCGGCAAGCTTTACATTCCTGCACGATACGTTAGAGATCGTTTCTCCCAAAGGTCTCACCATGTGGTATAACCGGGAACTTTCGGGTAACTACAAAATATCCTACTCCATATCTCTGCGCATGGACGGACGAGAAAGCGACCGGCTCGCCGACATGAACTGTTTTTGGGCTGCATCCGATCCTTTGCACCCCGATTCGCTTTTCTTCCGGTCGGAAGAACGACACGGTATATTCAAAAATTATAACTCTCTGAATCTTTATTATGTAGGATACGGAGGGAATGACAATACGACAACCCGTTTCCGGAAATATCACGGGAAATTCTATGGTACAGAGGACGATAACCGAGTAAAACCGTTGTTACAAGAATATACAGACGAAAAACACCTGTTGAAGCCGAACAACTGGTATAATGTCGTTATCACGGTGCAGGACGGTGTCTCACAATTTTCGGTAAATGGTGAAGAACTTTTCCGACTGGAAGATAAAGAACCGTATGAAAAAGGATATTTCGGAATACGGTTATTAGAAAACCGGGCACAAATAACGGCATTCAGCGTAGAGAAACTTTGATTTTTTTAATCCAAGACCGGAATTAATTTCCCCGATCATCATTTAAACCGGATATCGACTTGTCCGACCTTAGCGCTACCCTGCCATATAGGACCGCTTTTCAATAATCGGACCGCTTCTCGATCTAATGAAGGACATAGAGATTTTCTAACTTCGATATTTACCGGACGACCTTGTTTGTCTATTTCGAAAGCCAAAGATACTTTACCCGAAATATTTCGGCAAGTATCTGCCGGAAGCCGCATCTCCCGTTTCAGATATTTACGGAACTCTTTCCACCCCACGATCGGCTCTAAACCGCTGGATTTTACTATCACCGATTCGCTTAAAGCCATCGGATTTTCCGATAGGACAACCGACATAGGAGAATTCGGATCGGCGCAGATTGAAGCAGTTTCAAATCCTACGAATGAAAATTGTAAAGAATCTTTTCCTGAGACCGGTATCGAAAATCTGCCATCCGATCCGGTAACAACCCCTGTTTTTGAGTTTTTTATCTGTACGGCAACTCCTGCCAAAGGGTTACCCGACTCATCGGTAACAATCCCGGTCGCTTCATGAGCAGCAGTAACAAGCGGTCGTGCTGCAGCAACAGCACGTTTACTCATAGCCATGACTTTTACCTCGTCTTTCGGTGCATCGGCAAGTCTCACCTCATCTTCCGAAACGACATCTGTACTCATCGCCAAAGACTCTTCAACCACACCCTCTTTATTTTTCTGTCGGATAACAGGTGCATTATGTGCCTTTTTTATTTCATCATCACTACGGAGTATTTGTTCGGTCTCTTTCTCTTTTGCCTCAGCGATCAGGGGCGGAACGATTTTAGTCTCGACACTTTTTCCCGTATCCGCCCAAACAGCCTCCGCTTGTCCGGCAGTAGTATCCATTGCCGTCATTTCGACTTTTTCTTTTCGGTAAAAAAAGAAATTGACCGCAAACAGAATCAAAAGCCCGGCAACCAAACCTGCTAAACGACGAAAATCGGCCCTCTCTAATGACGAACGGGAAACTTTACGATGCAAATTCTCCAAATGACGAGAATGGTCGCCCGGTACGGCATCATACCCGTCGATCGCATCATTCAGAAAAGGGTCGTTCAACGCTTCCTTCTCCAAATCCCGGGCAGCCTTGCCCCTTCTCCGGCCTCGTATGTATTGCTTCAAATTCATTCGTCACCCTGTTTTAAGATACAAATTTTCAAGTTTCTTTTCCCATTCTGGATATAACTCTTTACATGGTTCAAAGAATAACCTGTCCGACTTGCAATATCGGCATACGATTGTTCTTGCATAAAGAACAATTCGATGCATTCTCGTTGCTGCGGAGGTAACTGCCTCATACATTTCTGCAACGCCGGCAAACGAGAATCCTCCTCATCGTCACTTAATAGATGCACGATATCCGCCGATTCCATAAAATCGGCATCAAGATTTACCGGAATTTCCCGTTCCTCTTTCCGCAAGAGTTGAAAACAATGATTTTTTACCACACTATATAACCATGTGCGAAATACGGCAATCTCATACCGTCCTATTTTTTCGGTCAACTCCTCAAAAAGCTGCATTACGGCATCTTCTGCCTTCTCGGCATTTCCCAGATATTTCAAACAGACTCCGTACAATAACGGAATATAACGGTTATACAGTTCGCCGAAATATTTCGTATCACCCGTTCTATTATACCGAGCAAGCAACTCTTCATCGGGCAAAGACGATATGTGCGGTTTAAAAAACGTCGATTTGATTTTTCGGTAAAGATAAGGGTTACAGTTCAAAACGACAAAAGAAAAAATTTTTTTCATCCCGTTTATGGAATTATGGCAAGCCGAAACATCTATATAGCAAACAACAAAAATAACGTATTATCTAACTTTTAAAATTGTACATTATGAAAACCCTTAAAATTAAGTCGATATTTAGCACAATCTTGTGCGTTATCTGGATTTCCGGACTATCCGCTCAATCCTTGACCGTAACGGGAACAGTAACCGATGAAAATGATCAGCCACTTATCGGAGCAAATGTTTCGATAGAAAAAAGCCGGAAAGGAACAGTAACAAACGAACACGGAAAATATTCGATCGAAGCGATACAAGGTGACATCATCCGTTTTTCTTATATCGGATATAAAACCCAGAAAGTAAAAGCCAACCGAAAAATAATCGATGTCAAACTATATCCTGACAACAATTTGTTGATGGAAGAATGTGTCATAACGTCGGATGAAGTAAGTAACCGGGCAATCAGTAGTAAACAAATGGCGGTCAGAAGTCTCGGTATGCCGGCGCTTATCTACGATCGATATGCAAACCGGGAAGAGTACAGCCATAATGCCGAAAACCGATTCAAATCTCCCGTCAAAGATCCCCTATCGACATTCTCTATCGATGTGGATGCTGCTTCGTACAGCAATATAAGAAGATTTATCAACCAAGGTGAAATGCCTCCGAAAGATGCCGTACGCATCGAAGAGATGATCAATTACTTCAATTATAATTACCCGAAACCAACCGGAAATGATCCGGTACGAATCACAACGGAAGTCGGTATCTGCCCGTGGAATAAAACTCATCGTCTGGTACAAATCGGATTAAAAGCCCGGGAAATCGAAAGCCCAAACCTCCCGGCATCGAATTTCGTATTTCTGATCGATGTATCGGGTTCTATGTTCGGACCGACACGTCTCGAACTCGTAAAATCCTCTCTGCGGCTGCTGGTGAACAACCTGCGTGAAAAAGACCGGGTAGCCATCGTCACCTATTGCGGAGATGCGCGGGTCGCCCTACCTTCTACTCCGGGAAATGAAAAACAAAAAATCAAAGATGCTCTCGAAACTCTCACTGCGGGAGGATCAACCGCCGGAAGCGCAGGCATAAAAGAAGCTTATCGTATTGCTCAGAAAAACTTTATCGTACAAGGAAACAACCGGATCATACTCTGCACCGACGGAGATTTTAACGTCGGCGCATCCAGCGAAACAGAATTGGAGAACCTGATCGAAGCGAAACGAAAAAGCGGAATCTTCCTGACTGTTTTAGGTTATGGAATGGGAAATTATAAAGACAACAAGATGCAGATACTGGCTCAAAAGGGAAATGGCAATCACGCTTATATCGACAATATTCAAGAGGCGAACAAAGTCTTGGTAAACGAATTCGGCAGTACGATGTATGCTGTCGCCAAAGATGTAAAACTGCAAGTAGAATTTAATCCGGCAAAGGTACAGTCATACCGTCTCGTCGGATATGAGACTCGGATATTGAATGACGAGGACTTTAACGATGATACTAAGGATGCCGGAGAAATGGGTGCAGGACACACGGTCACAGCCCTTTATGAAATCATCCCCACCGGAATATCAGGTAATATTCCGGGAAGTATCGATCCGTTGAAATACCAGACCGAAACGAATATAAACACGCAAACAGGCAACTCTTCGGAACTACTGACCGTGAAACTCCGGTACAAAACTCCGGAAGAAGAAAAAAGTAAAAAAATAGAAAAGAGCGTAACGGATATGGGTAAAGATAACGTATCACCGGATTTCCGGTTCGCTTCGGCAGTCGCCATGTTCGCTCAACTACTCAAAGACTCGGATTTCAAAGGCGAAGCTACTTATGACAAAGTCATCGAGACTGCCAATAAAGGTCTTTCTTTCGATCCGGAAGGATACCGTGCCGAATTTGTCCGTCTTGTACAAAGTGCAAAAGGATTGAATAAATAAGAGCCTGTTTAAATTTTATTAGAAAATTTAAGTTCAGAGCTTGTTTACATGTTCAATTAAACAAGCTCTGGATTTTATAAAAAATTTATCATTAACTATTTTACCCCTCTATACAATCAAAAAAATACACTCAAACACATTTTTTACAATAAAAATTTTGATATATAAAAATATTTAGTTAATTTAGGTGCAGAAATAAAAAATTAGCCATAATATATTAGATAAAATAATTTATATCATAATAAAATTTCATACAAATTATAATAACCAAATAGACGCACAGAGATCATACAAGCCTATAAAATCGTATAAATGCTTTTTTAATAGAGATTTTCGAGAACCATTACCATAAAACGCAACCTTTATCAAATCTGAATATATGAAAGATTCGGTCATTCTGTTAGCAAGTATTTTAGGATGCCTTTCTCTAAAAGCACAAAATACTTTGTACAAATCGGAGAATGCTCCCAGACCGGGAGACAAAATCATAAAAGAGCGGATTTCCTATTTCGATCCCGGAGAAAAAGGAGATAAAAAAATCTGGTATTTCGATCATCTCACGACAGAAAAAGAGCGATATGA
The DNA here is from genome assembly GCF_982245605.1 of Coprobacter fastidiosus. Classification (NCBI taxonomy): domain Bacteria; kingdom Pseudomonadati; phylum Bacteroidota; class Bacteroidia; order Bacteroidales; family Barnesiellaceae; genus Coprobacter; species Coprobacter fastidiosus. The sequence continues at coordinate 62,084 of NZ_CEVCIF010000010.1, forward strand.
ACTAAGATACAGCGGTAACGACAGTTTACTGACGGGACATGAGCATTTAACTTTTTACAGATACCAAATGCAAGGAGACTCCCTGTTAATTACGGGAATGGAAAACCGCACGATGATACAAAAATCATATTTACCGGAATTATCGGTGAAATATCCGTTCCGTTTCGGAGACCGTTTCGAAAGTTATTTTTACAATGTCGGTGAATATCAACATAATCTCGACCTCACCGTATCGGGAAAGAGCATTGTAGAAGCCGATGCCGAAGGCATGTTGATAATAGGCGAAGATACATTAGAAAACATACTGAGGGTACACACCCTGCGCAAATCTGTTTCCGAAATAAAGATTCCCGAATGCAGCTATATGTCTGAAGATTCGGTCACGGCAAAGCTACGCTCCCACCCCGACAGCATAGATTACCGGATAGCCAACGATACGCTCGTCATACTCACCGACACCTACCGTTGGTATGCCGCAGGATACCGTTATCCTGTTTTTGAAACAATAGAAAACAAATTGATACGGAACGGAAAAGAAGAACCCCATTTCCGCACGGCATTTTACTATCCCCCCGATGAACAGTATTACACACTGCCCGAAGATATGGAAAACCTGTTGCGCCGTGAAAAAATAGAAGCAGAGAAACTTGCCGCAAAAGACAGTTCTGAAAACGAAAGTGTCATACCCAAATCGAAAATAAGCGAATATAAACTATCCGGCAATAAAGCCGGAGGAGATCTGATTCTGGAATATACTTTGACCGAAAGCGCAGATGTGGAAATAGCTCTGTGCAATGCCCAAGGACAGTTATTGAAAATGTACCCCAAAGAGACACAGCAGGCAGGCTATTACCGCAAGGAAATAAAGATAAACGGTTCTATCTTCGAACGCTATGTAATAAGATTTATCATCGACGGACAACCGGCAGGAGAAAAAATATGGTCTGAATAAAATTACTTATCCCATGAAAAGAATACACATCACCCGCACATTGCACTTGTTAACGGTCGCTTTATGCATATTCTTCCCTGATAAAGGAAATGCAGACAACCCGATAATTATCAAACAGCCGCAAATAGTTCCGGTTTCGCCCGAAGCGGAAGCCGTACGAAAATATGTCAGCTATCCGGTCGATTACTGTACCGGACTGGTCGATATAACCATCCCGCTATATACCATAAAGGCAGGCGACATAGAACTGCCCATAACCTTATCTTATCACTCGAGCGGACTCAAAGTGCGGGAATTGAGCGGATGGGTAGGAAGCGGATGGACATTAAACGCCGAACCGTCGATAATGCGGGAAATAAACGGAATACCCGACGATGCCCCGAATGGAGGTTTTCGTACAGGCAAATACCTTACGGAAAAAAACTCTTTCGATAAAATGAAAGAAAACGAGAAAGTAAAATTTTTCAAACGGATAGAGAACAAAGAGATCGACAGCGAACCCGACCGTTTTTTCTTCAAGTTAGCGAAACAACGAGGATCATTTTATATCCCGGTGATTTATGACAGCCGGACTTCTAATCGTTCTATATATCCGAAATTTCTTATCTGCCCTTATGAACCGGTACGAATCAACAGTGGAATTTTCGACTTTGAAGAAAACGGATTTTTGATGTCCGACCAAGACGGCATATCATACTCATTCGGAGGAGAATATAATAACCTCACCGAAAAGACCGGAGATTATAGCACACGGTGGCTATGTAAAAGAATGTCTTCCGGCTCTACCAAAGCTGCCATAACATTCAGTTACTCGGGGTTTATTACCAAACCCATATTATCCGGTGAATATCCCTCTAACTACGTCGCCATGGAAGATGACAAATACGGTTATCGGCTTATCATAAAACGAGGCAATCAAACATCATACGGAACGATCAACAGTGACGGCACGGTGAGCATAGGCTCAAGCTATGCAGGAGATCAGCCTTATAGGGTTCAAAGTCCGTATCATGCAGATTATATAAAAGAACGAAAAATCAAAACGATAAACTTCGATCACGGCTCTGTCACTTTCAATATGGATACTCATGGAAATCTCGGAGAGATGATCGTGAAAAGTAAAACCGGACAGGTGATCAAACGCATAAAGTTCTACGTATCCCCATACAATTCGAGCCCATATAAAACGAAACTCGATTCTATCGCTATTACAGATGCCGGAGAAACGAAGAAAAAATATTACCGATTTACTTACTTCAAGCCCGAAAACGTCCCGGACGAAGCCAGTTATGCCATGGACCATTGGGGATATTATAACGGCAGGCAAAAAACACAAGGGTATGACCGGGAAATTTACGCTCCTTACGGAAGAAGATACACCTATAAAGACCGTACAGGAGAGCATTATTTTACATTCGGCAGTAATGCCCGAGAATGCAGGGAATCCTACATGAAAGTGGGAATACTCACCAAAATACGCTCTCCCGAAGGCGTATCCACTACCTTCGATTATGAGATAAACCGACACGGGAAAAGCATAGAGCGGTATATGGACGGACACAAATCCGATACGATTTTCTACACCGGAGGACTACGCATACAAAAAATAACCGAAAGTAATATGAGTGGAGGATTGTCGAGAACACGTTCCTTTACCTACAGATCTTATCCAAAAAATTCATATTCACGCTCTACCGAACATTCCGGAGACGGCTGGGGCATTCCTAAAGTCGGCCTTTCGGAACGCGACTATTGCGTAGAACAACGCCTGTTGAAAATAAATCCTACAACCGGAACTCAAGAAGAGTGCCGGTTGAGGACATGGGCTTTCGCTCCCGTATCGAACATCACGTTCGGAAACGGAAGCTCGGTATTGTACCCGTATGTAACAGAACTAATCTCCTCCTCTTCAACAGAAATAAGGACAGAATATACTTTCGAAACTCCTTATTGGAATATATTCGGCGGAGGTCGCAATGACCCGTTCGACCCCAGATCTCAGGTCAGACAAGACATCAGTCGTCCTTTCGATCCGGATGACGGAGGCGATATGTACGCCTACGGCGGCCGTCTTATAAAAAAGGAGATATTCGAAAATGACAAAATTGCGGAAAAGCACGAATATGAATATTCGGGATACCAAGGTCCGAAAGATAAAGAGTATTATTTTGTCAACATCAGCCGTCCCTACAAAACCCGGGTATGCAATTTGGAAGAATACCAATCTAAATATCAAGAACAATACAAAGAGTGCGGATGGGGAAAGATAATAGCGACAACCCGCCTGAAACGGGAAAAAATCACACGTTATTCCGATACGGGAGAGGCTGCAAATACGATTACCCAAGAGTACATATACCGGCCGAATACAGAATTTCCCGAAGAATACTTCGATGACAGAACCGATCTGGGTTCACAATTTCATGCTACCGCTCACCTGAATCCTCTTGCCATGAAAACGACTACAGGTGACGGGAAAGAGGTTATAGAACGGTTCAACTACGCAAACGAGGCTCCCAGTTCTCCGTTATATGGGTACAAGCGTATATACAATAACGACTCTACCATGACTGCCTGTTCTTATTCCGGACAAAAACCGTTGAAAGCCCGCACATGGAATGACAAACTGCAAGCATACGAAGACCGCCTTTGCTATACTTATGACAGCTATGGGAACGTAAGTTCCGTAACGACCGACGGACGTACCTATACCTGCTACCTTTGGTCATATTGCAACCAATATCCCATAGCAAAAATCGTCAATGTCACTTATGATGCATTACTTTCGGCATTAGGGAAAGACAAGGCTTGGGTAGAACAGCTCGGAAATATGACATCTCCCGATACCGAAATGGAGACGATCAACTCTCTCAGGCAGAAACTTCCCGAAGCGCAGGTATATACTTATACGCATCGCATTTTGGTCGGAGTAACCTCAATCACCGAACCCGACGGAATGACGACTTATTTCGAGTACGATACATTCGGACGTGTCGTCCGTTCCTATATTTTAGAAAACGGAGTACCCAAGACATTATCCACCAATGAATATAACACTCCGAAATTCTGACAGATAGATATGACAAACGTTGACTGATATATATAAATCTAAAATGTTCGGAAAATCATGAAAAATCGAAATTATTTTCTTATTTTTATTTTTGCCTGCTGCTCGGGGGTTGTCTGTACGGCAGAAGGGCAGAATAAAAACAAACACTATATAAAAAACCGGATCATGACCACCGAGGACGGAAACAGTTTCAGGGAAAAGGTGTTGTATTACGATATTTTCGGAAAACATACGGAAACCGTGCAGGTAGGCGCTTCTCCGCAAGGGAAAGACCTGCTCTTCACCTTCGGTTATGATATTCTCGACAGACCTGTCAGTGAATCGTTGCCGCTGCCTGACGGAAATCGAAATTATTACGGGGATGCATACTATTATTCCGGATATGTCTACGGAAATTCCTCTTTGAATCGGATTCGTGAATCTTACGGACCCGGAGCGGCTTGGAGGGATAACGGGAAATCGGTCAAGACTGAATATCTCGTCAATGCGGATTCCGGAGACCTGTCTTGCGCTGAGTTCCGGGCGGAAGATAACGGAGAGGAGGTCAGACTCATCCGAAGCGGTTTGTATGCTGCCGGTGAACTGTCGGTAGCCCGGACAACGGACGAGGATGGGAAAGTCGTATATACTTTTACCGATTTCGAAGGGAAACTGCTCCTGACACGAAGGATGAATGGAACTGAACCGCACGATACGTATATCGTGTATGATGACCGGGGGCGTAAACGGATCGTTTTGCCACCTCTGGCAGCCGATGAATTGACGGCTACGGCGAGCTGGGGGTGTAACAGTTCCGAGGTAATTAAAAAATACGGGTACGTGTATCGTTATGACGGTCGTGACAGGGTGATCGAGAAAAAGTTGCCCGGCTGCGATCCCGTGCATTTCGTTTATGATCGTTCCGACCGCCTTATTCTGAAACAAAACGGGAACAACCGAAAAGACGGGGTATGGCAATATTATCAATATGACGGACTGGGGCGTGAAGTGATCTGGGGGGTACTGCCCTCCTCGGCCGCTAGGGAAGATTGGGAGGTGATATTCCGGGATACGGTTTGTTGCGAACGTTTTATCGGTTTAGGACAGGACGGGAATTTCGGATATACCAATACGGCCGCTTTTAATGAATCCCGGACTCCCTTGATCGTCAGCTATTATGACAGCTATGCTTTTGAAGCGTTGTCGGATTCGTTCTTGACTTATGTCGATAAGCCTGATTTCGGTAAACGTATCGAGCGGCCCTCCGGTAAACTGACCGGACAGATCATCGCTCTTTTAAATAATCCTGAACTGAAAGAGCATGTGACCCTTTATTATGATAAGCGGGGAAGGGTTATTCAGACCAATGCCTGCTCTGTTTCCGGATTCCACAATTACAGCTTTACCAAGTACGACTTCATCGGGCAGCCTATATCCGTGCGGAAAGAGCATTACTCCATATATCCCGCTAAGGCTATACTTGAACCGGAGGCGACTTATGACCATACGATCGTCTATGATTATGAATATGACCATGCAGGACGGCTAACCCGGTTATATCAGACTTTTGACAAGAACGAAAGAATCAAGATTGCCGAATATCGATATGACGAAGCCGGAAGGTTGGTCGGGAAAGTGCTGCACGACGGAAAGTTCGATTGTAAGTACGATTATAATATCAGGGGATGGTTGACAGAAATCGACGAGCCTTTTATGAACGAGAAGATATATTATAACGAAGATCTTCCGGAGGGTGTCGAGCCTCTTTATAACGGGAATATCGCCGATGTCTATTATTCGGCTCACGACAGCGCGCACTTCAGACTGTCTTATGACGGGCTGAACAGGCTTACCGCTTCTCAACAATATACTCGGGACGGCGTTAAAACTGCTGCGGCCGAGGCTTTTACTTACGATAAAATGGGGAATATCACTTCTATCGTCAGAAGTACGCAAAATCCTCAACCCGATTATATTAACCGAGTGCAATTGTTTTATGACGGTAACAGGATCATCAGAGGGGAAGGTTCGCCTTATTCCGGAGGATATAATGATATGGTATATCCCAATCTGGTAGGAAAGGATGTCGAGTATGAGTATGATCCGAACGGAAACTTGATCAAAAACTCGGACAACAGAATTTCCTTGACGACCTATAATCTGCTGAATCTCCCCCAAACCGTCGCCTTTTCTGACAAAAGCTTATCGGTTTTCTATTATATGGCCGACGGAAGAAAGATTCGAAACGCTACCGGGGCTTATTCGATAAGCACGGCCGTTCCTATCGACTCCGTGGTCAAGAATACCGACCCGTATATCTCCTATATGTCTGAATGGAACGACGTGTATTGGTATCAGAGGACGCAACAGAAGTATATAAATACGCCTGAAGGGAATATAGAGGTCAGCACAGGTAGGAAGATGTCTTTTTCTTATTATTATACCAGTAAGGATCATCTCGGATCAATTTGGCTCTACTGGAACAGCTTGTCGAACAAATATTCTAACATTTATTATCCTTCGGGGATTATGCGGGAAAAGAGAAGGTCGCCTTTCAATTACGGACTGACAGGCAAGGAGATCGTTTATGATAACGGGCTGGACGAGTACTTCTTCGGGGCTCGTACTTTGTTCGCGCCGATAAACCGTTTCAACCAGCCCGATCCGCTTTGTGAAGAATATTATCATATAAGCCCATACGCCTATTGCGCTAATAATTTCATTAATGCGCTTGATCCGGATGGAAAAAAAATCATTTTCATTAATGGTTACTTAGGTTTCGGATCACCTCAAGGAGGTAAAGCCTATTGGTCTAACTCATTTATTTCAGGAGCTCAAAACTTTTTCAAGGACAATAGTAAACCTTTTTTTACAAATGTAAAACATGGAATTTTATCTTCAGCTATTAGCAGACATAAGAATGGCTATAATTATGCAAAAGAAAATTTTTCATCATTAACTGATGGAATGAATAAAGATGAAACATTCAAAATAATATCACACAGTATGGGAGGAGCATTCTCAACTGGCATGAAGGAATATTTAGAAGAGCAAGGCTGGAATATAGAATCTTCTATTTTTATAAATACCTATCAATCAGGATCTATAAAAACTAAAAAAAATGATCCAACATTTATAATTGACTACCAAAATACAAATGACCCCGTTCTATTTTGGCTTGATCTAAATATAGGTAAAGGAGAAATCAAAAATTCAGACATAAAAATCAGATTAAAATCTGATTATGATACAAAATATATACATAAAGGTCCTATTAGTTCAGGTGAAAAATTTTGGGATAATCTAAAAAAAATAATACATAAAGACTCAAATTAACAATTATGAAAAAAAACTACAAGATATTAATAAACATCATTTGTTTATATGTTTCTATTACAAAAATATACGTATTATTATACAATGTGATAAACAAAAAAAATGATCCAAGTATTTTCTTTGTTGATTTGACCGTTCTTTGTTCTTGCATTTTTTTGTCATTATTATTATGGACAAATATTAAAAAAATAAAATATAAAATAATTTGGATTATTTTATTGGTAATATCAATTTTTCTACAAATTTTCATCGGGTTATTCGATTATCTATCTAGAGACATAAATATAACTTCAACAAAGGCTTTATACCTTTTTGATATTCCTAATCTTCTATCTATTTTTATTATGATGTTTTTACTTATCCTAATATTGAAAAAGAAAAATATTAGGCTACATAACGAACCTAAATCGAAATCATCGTCAAATAAATATGAGTGACACGTACAAAATATTGAAAACCGTTAATATGTTTAACATAAATACTGACCCGTATATTTCCTACTGGAAAGAATGGAACGACGTGTATTGGTATCAGAGGACGCAACAGAAGTATATAAATACGCCTGAAGGGAATATAGAGGTCAGCACAGGTAGGAAGATGTCTTTTTCTTATTATTATACCAGTAAGGATCATCTCGGATCAATTTGGCTCTACTGGAACAGCTTGTCGAACAAATATTCTAACATTTATTATCCTTCGGGGATTATGCGGGAAAAGAGAAGGTCGCCTTTCAATTACGGACTGACAGGCAAGGAGATCGTTTATGATAACGGGCTGGACGAGTACTTCTTCGGGGCTCGTACTTTGTTCGCGCCGATAAACCGTTTCAACCAGCCCGATCCGCTTTGTGAAGAATATTATCACATAAGCCCTTACGCCTATTGCGCTAATAATTTCATTAATGCGCTTGATCCGGATGGGAGAGACTGGTATATCTTTAACCAAAATGGAATCTACCAAAAAAAAATAAATGCTGAAGGAACAAATAGAATAATGGTTCACTCCCTAAAAAAGACTAAAACTGGAGAAGAATATGATTCATACACATTTATTAATTTTGCTGATCCAATAAATGATGCAAGAGATATAGATAATGGAATAATAAATAGGCTTGTCTTTGTAAATGAGCAGAACATACAATCCATGTTGGCTGAACAAGGGGCTTTTGATTCGAACAAATTAAATTTCGGGATAGAAAGTCAAGGTAATGGAAATTTTGATTATTCTTTTACAGTTCTCCCACAAAAATATCCAGAAGCACACTTTAACGGAATAGATTCTAACTCTTTATTTCTCCCTGAAGGAGATAATACTGCACATAATTTTATGAATTTTGGAAATTATCTATGGGGAGCAACAGGATATACTGTGGGATTTGGGTATACCGAACTGCAAATAGGTGCTCACTTAAATAGCAAATTTAATTCGAAACGCAATGGATATTCCTCTCAATGGGACTCAGAAGATGACCAACGTTCTATTATCAAAGGAATATATCATGCTAAATCACAAAATTATAGGAGATTAAGGAAATGAAAACAATGCTAACAATATGTACAATATTATTTTGTATAAGTCATTTATATTCTTGTTCTAATAATAAAAGTCTTCAATGCAAATTTAACACATTTAAAAATACAGATTTCTCAGAATTCCAAAATACGAATATATTATATCGAAAAGGAGTATATTTCATTAAATATCACGATACAACATATGTAATTAAAAGGCATATATTTTCAAAACAAATATATTACACGAAAGATGTATATAATAATAGAGAAAATACATTACCCCAAAAAGACATAACAATCATTGAGAATATACTAAAATCTTTCGATAAGTTAAACATACAATCCTTATCTGTCGATAATAAAGCAAATATATATATATCTGTACCATGGGCAAACCAGTGCACTTATTATTTTTTAAAACTATCTCCCAAAAACACATTAATAGAAATAAAGAAACAATACTATCAGTACTATAAAGATGGTTGGTATATCGATAAAAAATGTGCAGAATAATAAATATTTCCTCATAAGCCCCTACGCCTATTGCGCTAATAATTTCATTAATGCGCTTGATCCCACAGGAATGGACATTTGGGAAATTAACAATGAAGGGAGAATAATAAACCGCATTAAAGATCGAACACAAGATGCTTTTTTTATGGTAGCATTAAATGAAAACGGAGAATACCAAAGGACTTTCACTATCGATAAAGAAGGAAATAAACAGTACAATAATATTATCTTCAACTATGGAACTATCGAATCACAAAACTCAATATCTTATTATAATCAGAAACAAAATAAGAAAGATACTTATGATGAATATAAAATAAGAGGAGATACAAATGGAAAATCTTTATTCGAATTTTTAAGCTTCAATGTTACTGGAAGTTCTTCACAAGTTGAAATAGGGCTTGCTCAAACTGGGATACCAGGAAATAAAGGACTTAATTTCATTACAACAGGACATATAAAAGGGAAAGAACCTGGAGGATCATATCTAATGTCTGGGCGCTTATACTACAATTACACAATTAGGTCGATAATACATAGTCATCCTATATCAAAATATGCAAGTCCAAATGATATAGGTTTTAAAGACGAAGTTAATAGAGTTTTACAACAATATCAATTACCTATTCCTCAATACCAAATATTTCATGTGCCTAGCAAACGATATATTAATTTTTAAATTATGAAACTAAAACGCTTTATTGAGTTATTCATTCTTTTCTTTTTTTTCGGAATAGTAACCTGTCAATCTCAAGCTTCTATTCCTAAAGTTGAAAAAATTTATAAAAATGTACCGGAACTGATTATTAAAGACAGCCTGTTTTTATGTGGTATAGATTCTTTGATATTCAAATCAATATGCCCTGAAATCAAAGAAAAAGAACTTAAATTTTTCATTATTGACAGTTATGAGAAAAAAGATTCTATCTATCTATCTTTTTGTCTAGCATCTTATTTCGAATATTCTGGACACAACCATCTAAAAGGCTATTTCAAATATAAAGATTATACTTTTATCTGGTTTGGTGATATTCCTCAATTTCTATATACTACATCAAATAAGAAAAAAAAATTTTGGTATCTGAAAGGAACGCCTCCAATAGTATCTGACTATGCTTCTTTTATGTTCATTTATACTCGCGGCAAATTAGAACTAACTGGAATGTGTTGCTATTGACAAATAGCTAAATATTAACTTATTGAATCATAAATCATGAAACTAAAGCGCTTTATTGGATTATATACTTTCTTCCTTTTTTTCGGAATAGTAACCTGTCAATCTCAAGCTTCTATTCCTAAAGTTGAAAAAATTTATAAAAATATACCGGAACTGATTATTAAAGACAGTCTGTTTCTATGTGGTATAGATTCTTTGATATTCAAATCTTTTTGTCCAGAAATCAAAAGGAAAGTCTTCAAAACCTTTAATATTATCAGCCAAAAAAGAAATGGATATTTTTCTTTAATTTTTAGTTTGTGTCCCCAATTCGAATACTACGAAAGAGTAGCTTTAAAAGGATATTTCAAATACAAGGACTATATTTTTATATGGTATGGAGATATTCCTCAATATTTGGGAGATGTTTCTAACAAAGAAAAGAAAATCCCATATGTCTCCCAACCATCTTATATGAAAACTGAAACAACAGAATTTTATTTTAATTACACATTCAAAAAATTGTCATTGACAGGTCTCTGCTGTATGCAACATTACATTAGAAAGTAATACCATAAAAAAATATGAACGAGAAGATATATTATAACGAAGATCTTCCGGAGAGTGTCGAGCCTCTTTATAACGGGAATATCGCCGATGTCTATTATTCGGCTCACGA